>NZ_CAWUDN010000099.1:0-30320 GCF_963920915.1 Nostoc sp. PCC 9305 | reverse complement strand
GAAACTGGTTTGCTAGTTGCTGCTATTGTACCTCATAACAGCCGCAAATGCTGTAAGCGATGTGCAGGTGCGTTACACTGTGTTAACGCACCCTAATTTCTAAGACAAGTTAGGAATACTAGACTTTTCTAAACTCGCTACTAATTTCACTCCAAACTCTTCCTCAAACACTCCTTTTTTATAATTTAAGCTCCAAAGTTCTAAATCACAATCATCATCCAATTGAGTTGGGAAAATTAGCAGGTTTACCTGATTAAGTTGTGGATAATACTCACATTGCACTTGAGCGACTGCACCAATTTGTCGTCTATCTAATGCTACTGCCAATCTTAAAATGGCACTTAATTGACTAACAATTTGTCGCTGTTGTTTAGTCAGCAAACTCTGGTAGTTTTCATGTTTTTTCTTGGGCGGCGATTTGCGATGATAACGCGCTATATTGGCAATAATTTCAATCTCGGTTTCTGTATAACCGAGTAATTCTCCATTGCGAATTAAATAGTAAGAGTGCTTGTGGTGAGACGAATGGCTAATATAGTGACCGCAATTGTGTAATATTGCCGCTGCCCACAACATTTGTCGCTCGTCAGTTCCCCAGTGGTGTAACGTACCTTGAGTTTGGTCAAATAAACTCTCGGCAAATTTTGCCACGCGATCGCTGTATTCTAAGTTGATGTGGTATTTATCCGCGAGTTTGAGAACATTCCGTTCCCGAACTGAACTTTGGTAGCGTAGCTTATCTTCAATTAAACCGTGGGTTAGCATCCAGTCTACGATTACACCTTCTCTCAGAGAACGCTCGCAAACTGTTACCGATTCACTACCCAAAAGGGTCATTGCTTCTTGTAATATGACTGCGCCAGCGAGGATAACTTCAGGGCGCTTCTCTGGCATACCAGGAATTTCAGCCCTTTCGGAATTACTCAGTTTCCGCAAGCGATTTACCAACTCTTGCAAGTCTTGAAGACTAAATTGGTAGCCATTGAGAGTAGTAGGAATAACACCCGACTTTTCTCGTGCATGAATCATCGCCAGGGTTTCAATTGTGCCCGCCGTACCCACCAAACGCGGAGATTCCCCTAACTCTAGGTTTGCTAAGATTTCTTCTACAGAACGTTCCAACATCCCGCGTGCATAAGCTTGCAGATACTGGAACTCAGTGGTGCTGATGGGGTCAGTAGTAATTAACTCGCTAGTGAGTCGCACTGCACCAACTTTGGTACTGGTAAGAGTCCGGGCTTGGTGACTATCGCCTAAAATCAATTCTGTCGAACCACCGCCAATATCAATAATCATGTGGGGCTGGTTGTTAAATTCCATCCCCGACAGGACACCAAGATAAATTCGCCGCGCTTCTTCTTGACCAGAAATCAAGTTAACGCTTAAACCCAACTCCGTTTCTATTGTGTGCAAAAAATCTTTACCATTGGGGGCTTCTCGCACAGCACTAGTTGCCACAGCGATGATTGTTTCAGCGTTGATAGTTTTGGCAACTTCTTGAAAGCGTCCTAAAGCAGCGATCGCCTTTTTAACGATCTCTGGTTTGAGTTCTCCAGTGGTAAGATTGCGATCGCCAAGCCTCACGGTTTCCTTTTCTTTAGCAATAATGCTGAAAGCTGGTAGTGTGGGGTCAATCTTGACTACTACCATGTGTAGAGAATTTGTTCCCAGGTCAATGGCAGCAATAATCCGATGTTGCTTAGATGGTTGAGCAGGAATACTCTCCCAGCTAGAAACTAAATTCAGCATCTAGTTTTCTCTCTTTATTAAGAAATGATGGCAAACGGTGATACGTCGGGGTAGCTAGCACTGATATTTATGACAACACACTTGCTCAGACTGAGTGCTGTTAGCGGTAGCAGGGCATTGAGCCAGTGCTGAATATTGAGTAAATTAAAAAATACTCAGCATTCGCAACTCAGCTTGATCGAGGGTAACTGAGCTATGTATATTCACCCTACTATTTATAACCTGAGTGACTATTTAAAGATATTTAAAGTTGCCACTTTGGGTTATGTTTTTACAAATAACAAATAACGTTATTCTATAGATGTAAAGAAGTGTGAATTCATCTCTCTAAAGTTATTTGTTGATTTCTATGTTAACGACGCCAGAACGCCCCCAGTCACCAATTTGGCTTGTAATTATCCGGCTTTTACGCTGGCATAAACCAGAAGGGCGGTTAATTTTAATGATTCCTGCCCTTTGGGCTGTGTTTTTGGCAGCTTCAGGAAAACCGCCTTTACCTCTGGTTGGTGTGATTATATTGGGTACTCTGGCCACGAGTGCGGCTGGGTGTGTTGTCAACGATTTGTGGGATCGGGATATCGATCCAGAAGTAGAGAGAACACGCGATCGCCCCCTTGCTTCTCGCGCCTTATCTGTGAAAGTTGGGATTGTAGTTGCGATCGTCTCTTTAGCGTGTGCAGCAGTCTTGGCCTTTTATCTTAACCCCCTAAGTTTCTGGTTATGCGTGGCAGCAGTGCCTGTAATTCTGCTTTATCCAGGTGCAAAGCGGGTGTTTCCCGTACCGCAACTGGTACTTTCCATCGCTTGGGGTTTTGGGGTATTGATTAGCTGGAGTGCAGTAACACAAAGCATTTCTCAACCAACTTGGTTGCTTTGGGGCGCGACTGTATTGTGGACATTGGGATTTGATACAGTTTACGCCATGAGCGACAAGGAAGACGATCGCCGCATTGGTGTTAATTCTAGCGCCCTATTTTTTGGTAATTATGCTCCTCTAGCTATTGGAATTTTCTTTGCTGGCACAATCTTGTTATTGTCTTGGTTAGGCGTAGTTATACATCTGCACTTAGCCTTCTGGATTAGCCTTGCAGTTGCTACTATCGCATGGGTTTGGCAATATCTGCGATTAAGAGAGCCACACTTACCTAATTCTGCTTATGGTAAGATGTTCCGGCAAAATGTATGGATTGGTTTTATTTTACTTGCTGGGATGATTGCTGGATCTTTATAAGGAGGCAGGAACCTGTGTTTAAAAAGATTGGATTATGCGTTGAAAATTTACCATGCTATTTGATGCATTTAAAAATCGTAAATCTCCTAAAATCGAATTCATCAAGACTAACCCAACCTGGCGCGTAGCGTGGGGAACAGTTGATGCAAATTATGAAGATATAGCCTGGCGAGATGAAAAAATTTCTGTAATTTTACCACCCACAACTTCGGAATTTCCAACGGAGAAATTAGCAATCAGTTCTAGAGGACGATTTGTTGTTGTTGGTGATGTTTGGTTAACTAACCGAGTGCAGTTGCTGCAAAAGTTGGGAATTGAACCGGATAGCTTTGAAGGAAGTTCTCTGCAACTGGTAGCCAATCTTTGGGAACGATGGGGCAATGAAAGTCTTAGCCAACTTGTGGGGATGTTTGCGCTAGTGGTTTGGGATAGAGACAAACAGGTGTTGAGATTGGTTCGCGATCGCATCGGTGTTCGTACTCTCTATTACACTACCACTGGTTCAGTTCGTTGGATTGCGCCTCAACTGAGAACTTTATCACCCCATCGTTCATCTGATTTAGATTTGGTGGCGTTGCGAGATTACCTTTGTTGTGCCTTTGTTCCTGGCGAACGAACCCTTTGGGAACAAGTGCGAGAACTGCGACCTGGAACTGTTTTAGAATTCCCTGACTACAAAGTTACAGCTTATTGGCAGCTTCAAGAACAGATTATAGCAAGCGATCGATCCTTAGCATGGCATGGCGATCGCTTGCGAGAACTCTTAGAGCAAGTTGTTCAAGAATATTTACCACCAGCAAATGAACCAGTTGGCGTTTTTCTTTCTGGTGGTTTGGACTCTAGCAGTATCACTGCTTTAGTAGCAAAATTCCACAAAGCCCCAGTCCACACCTTCTCGATTCATTTTGGTGCGGAATGTCCCAATGAATTAGAATTTTCCAGTCTCGTTGCATCCCATTGTCAGACACAGCACCACATTTTAGAAATTACTTTTAAGGATATGTGGTCACGTTTGCCGGAAACAATGGCTTATTTAGATGACCCCATTGGCGACCCACTGACTGTTCCCAACCTCTTGCTGGGACGACTGGCGAGAGAAAGTGTAGAAGTAGTTTTAAATGGTGAAGGTGGCGACCCCTGTTTTGGCGGGCCAAAAAATCAGCCGATGTTAATTAATAGTTTATATGGCTCTGTCACCAATCAGGATGCATTGCAAGCTTATTTAATTTCCTTTCAAAAGTGTGCTGTTGACTTACCGCAACTTTTAAAACCAGAAGTTTGGACAGCAGTACAAACAGCGCCTTGGGTTTTTGCAGAAGATTTATATTCCCAAGCAAGCTATCTGAATCGTTTGATGGCAATGAATATCAAATTTAAAGGCGCTGACCAAATTCTGACCAAAGTTAGTAACTTGACTCAAGCTGCTCTTTTGCAAGGTCGTTCTCCTTTATTTGACCAACGAATAGTAGACTTAAGTATGGAAATACCTCCAGAGTATAAGCTTTCTGGAGTGGAAGAAAAAGCAGTTTTAAAGCAAGCGATTGCAGATATTTTACCAGACACAATTATTCATCGTCCCAAAAGTGGCATGATGGTTCCGGTGCAGTTAGGATTTCGGAAATATTGGCAGCAAGAAGCCAGAGATTTATTGCTAAATCGAAATGCATGTATTACTCCTTACTTAAACCAGTTGCCAATTCGTAATTGGTTAAACTATCAAGGCGATACTTGGAGTCGTTATGGAGTAAAGCTGTGGTTGCTTACTAGTTTAGAAATTTGGTTACAAGTAAATCAAAAAGCACAGTAGTGAAAGCAACAAAAGGATACGCCATTAATATTACTTATGGTAATTTTGAATTTAGAGCAAGCAACATGACTCTTGGTATATAAATATTTCCTGACTTATGTCAGCATTTTTTGTTTTATAAACCACTGAAAAAACGCATTTTCAAGTGATTGCCGATTTTTTGTTAATTTATTTTTGATTATTTACTGAGCTAATCTCCGTTTGCGGTGTACTCTCAATATACGGTAACTACTACACTCAACCTTTGAGATCAATTACACCCAGAGGTGAATACCATGAACAATTATGCTCAACAACAGGAATTTATTTTAAGTCAAATCACAAATAAATATTTTCAGCGTCGAGATTTCAGTGGGTGTGACTTGAGGGGAATCGACCTGAAAGGAATTAATTTAAGTGGTATTAACTTTATCGGAGCGGATTTGCGTGATGCAAATTTGTCTGGCTGTGTTCTGAATCGTGCTAATTTCAGTGGCGCAAATTTGATGCAAGCTAGCTTACGTGAAGCTAATTTGTACGAAGCATCTTTATGTGAAGCCAATTTGACCAATGCTGATTTAACAAGAGCAAATTTGTGCGGAACTTTCTTATGGCGAGTGAAATTCATAGATAGTAATCTTTGGGGTGCTTCTTTATGTGATGTGGATTTGAGAGAAGCAGACTTAAGTGAAGCCCAATTAATTGAAGCATCGCTGATTGAAGCTAACTTAAGTTTTGCAAATCTCACACGAGCAAAGCTCTGTGGAGCAAAATTACTAGAAGCTAATCTAACTGAGGCTAACTTAACTAGTGCAGACTTGACATGGGCAAATTTAACTAAAGCAAACTTGAGTAAGGCAAACCTTTGGAAGACAAATTTGATTTATGCAAAGTTGCGAGATACTATTATGCCTGACGGCACAATTGAGCAACCTCAAATAGTTATTTATTAGTTAGGAGTAGCCTATTACCCTTGGGGCGATCGCACTTTCTATTAACCAACTGCGATCGCTTGGGTGAGTAAATAAAAGTTTAAGATTGCAGTACTCCTTGTTCTACTTTTGTTAACTCAATTTTCAGATATAGCGGTTCCCACTCAGATGCGGTACAAAATTATACAGCACTTCCGGCAGCTATGAGGTACATCCTCAAATCTGAAAGCTATGATAGAAAAGGGCAAGAAGAAAAACTGTACTGTATTGCATAATAGCTGTCAGCGCTTTAACCCAAGTTTTTCTAGTCCTCTTCTAGAGGACTTTCACCATTAGACAGGGAATTCTATTCCCTGGCGGTCTGTATTGCATAATAGCTGTCAGTGCTGTATCGCAAGGTGTAGGGGCAATTCATGAATCATTGGTGTCAACTTAACGCGAAACCGCTTGTCCGCCGGGAATTGAAATTCCCGTCTCATAGCTAAAGTCATCTGAAGATGACTAAATATCGCCAAAAATCTCCAGTCTACTTCAGTCGTTTTCCCAACGCCGTCTATACCGAAGATTGTAAGCAAGTGACAGCCATCTTGTAAAATCCATAACTTTAGCTGCGTTAGTTCTTGTGAGCATCCATAATTAGTAATTCAGGATATTTCAGCCCCTCTCCGCGTCGGAGAGGGGTTGGGGAGAGATTCATCAAACTCACGTTAATTCAGTTAAAACTTGGTCAAAACTTGGGGTGCGGTACTTTATTTGCGTAACGCACCCTATTTTCGCTGTATGTATCTTAGATACATCGAATTGCTCTTGTAAAATTATTAAGAATTAACTATGGAACCTATTTCTCTGATTATTGCTGCTTTAGGTGCTGGTGCGATCGCGGCTGCTAAAGATACCGCCGGAACAGCCGTGAAGGATGCCTATCAGGGTTTGAAGGCTTTGATTAAGAAAAAATTGGAAGGTGATGTTCTGGGACAAGCGATGGTAGATGCCAAACCCGAAGAAATTAAGCAAGCTGAAGGTTTATTAAAAGACAAAATTACCAAAGCTGGTGCCGATCGAGATGCAGCAATTATTCAAGCGGCTCAAGAGTTACTTAATCAAGTCAAAGAACAGCCCGGTGGACAGGAGATTATCACCCAAAATATCAGTAATGTCAAATATGCCGCTACTTCTGGTTCTGGTAATGCAAGTATTAGTGGCATCAATGAACAAGGCACATCGAAGGAGGACTGAGACTGTAACTTAATTAATCAGGGTAGATGTTATGTCTAAGCAAGGCGAGATCCAACAAAGTGTTACAGAGAGTGAATACGCTGCCACCTCAGCGACTGGTAATGCAACTATCACTATTACCAATTACTACTATCGGGAAGAAACAAAATTAGTCCCGTCTGATTCTACCAACGCTGCTGATGAATCTCTCCCTTGCCCTTATCGCGGTTTGTTTCATTTTAGTCCCGATGATGCGGAGTTTTTCTTTGGACGTGAGGTATTTGTAGAAGAACTGTTCGCTGCTACTCAAACCTGTAATTTTATCCCGGTGTTGGGTGCGTCAGGAAGCGGAAAATCTTCGGTGGTGTTGGCGGGATTAGTCCCTAAGTTACAAAAACAAGGTTATTGGAAGTTTACTCACTTCCGTCCTGGTTCAGAACCATTCCAAGCTCTGGCTGAGTCGCTGGTTCCCCTTTACGAGCCGGATAAAAATGCTACTGAGCAAATGCTTCAAGCTCGTAAGTTAGCTGAATACTTTGCCAATGGTTCTGTTCCTCTGCAAGATGTTTTCTCCAAAATTAAAGGGAATTATCCCAATCATCGGGTATTGTTGATTGCCGACCAATTTGAAGAACTTTATACTTTGTGTGCGGATCAGAAAGTTCGCCGTGGTTTCCTAGATACGTTATTAGCTTGCTTTCAATCTAACCCTGACAATAATACTGTGCTGGTTGGAACCATGCGGGCGGATTTCTTGGGGAATCTCCTCTCCTATCGTCCACTTGCAGATGTGTTGCAAAATGCTGACATCAAGCTGGCACCGATGAATCGTGATGAACTTTCACAGGTGATTGAAAAGCCTGCTGAGAAGTTGGGTGTGACATTTCAAGATGGATTGGTGGAACGCATTTTGGATGATGTGGAAGATGAACCGGGGAATTTACCTCTTTTGGAGTTTGCATTAACAGAGTTGTGGAAACGACGAACGGGTAAACAGTTAACTCATGCAGCTTATGAGGAAATTGGTGAGGTAAAAGGTGCATTAGCTCGTCATGCAGATGAGAATTACGGTAAGTTGAGCGCCACTGAAAAAAAACAGGTGCGGCGAATTTTTATTCAATTAGTGCGTCCGGGGGAAGGAACGGAGGATACGCGACGACTAGCGACAAAAGCCGAATTGGGTGAAGCCAGATGGGAATTGGTGAAACAGTTGGCGGATAATCGATTAGTAGTCACCAGTCAAAATTCTGCTAACCAAGAGACAGTAGAAGTTGTCCATGAAGCGTTAATCCGTAATTGGGGTGAACTTCGGCAATGGATGGATGCAGATCGTAGCTTTCGGGCTTGGCAAGACCGTTTGCGCTCCGCAATGTATCAATGGGAACAGACGAAACGAGATGAAGGGGCATTGTTGCGGGGTGCAGCGTTGGTGGAGGGGGAAGAAAAGCTAAAACAACGGCGAGAGGACATTAGCGCAGGGGAGCAAGAGTTTATTCAAGCTAGTGTGGAAGTGCGCGATAGGCAAAAAAAGCAAGAGAAAGAAGCTAGAAAGCGTCAGATCGTAGTAACTTCGATTACATCTGTATTCTTTGCTGGATTCGCGATTTTTGCTGGATATCAATGGAGACAAGCAGAAATCGGGCAAATTCAGGCTTTGAACCAATCTTCAAAAGCTAATTTCACGGTGAATCGAAATGCTTTTGACGCGCTGATTGATGTATTAAAAGCAGGGAAGCATTTACAACAATTGCCTGGAGGCATCACTGACCAACAAGTCCAGGCTGATGTTCTGACAAATTTGGTGCAGTCCGTGAACTGGGTGAGGGAGCAAAACCGCTTGCAAGGACATATAGGCATTGTTCAGAGTGTTAGCTTTAGCCGGGATGGTAAGATGCTTGCTACAGCTGGCTATGATAACACCGTAAAACTGTGGCGACGGGATGGAAGCCTATTAAAAACTTTGAAAGGACATACAAAACCGGTCATGAGCGTCCGTTTTAGTCCTGATGGAAAAACGATTGCTTCTGGCAGTCAGGATGGAAGAGTCATGCTTTCGGAGGTCAACGGTAATTTTATACGATTTATTCCTGCTCACCAGGATCTGGTTACGAGTGTCAGTTTTAGCCCGGATGGTCAGATGCTTGCTACAGCTAGCTATGATAAAACCGCAAAACTGTGGCAACTGGATGGTCAATTAGTCTCTACCCTTAGCGGACATCAGGACGTGGTAAGGCAAGTGAGTTTTAGTCCTAAAGGCGATCGCATTATCACAGTGAGTGATGACAAAACGGTAAAGCTCTGGAGCCAAGATGGCAAGAAGCTACTAAAAACTCTTGACAAACACTCTGGCCCTGTTGTGAGTGCAGATTTCAGCCCTGACGGTAGCTTTTTTGCCACTGGTAGTAAGGATGGAACAGTGAATCTTTGGAATCAAGAGGGTGAGTTTGTAAGGACTTTTAAGCATTCTGGAGAGGTAGGGAGCGTTAGTGTGAGTATAGATGCACAAACAATTGCTTCTGGTAGTATGGATGGAACTGTAAGACTCTGGGCGCGAGATGGCAGATTAGTGGATACTTGGGCAGGTCATGAAGGATCAATTCCCAGTGTAGCTTTTAGTCCAGATGGAAAGATGCTTGCAACTGCTGGTAACGATGGTATTACGAAGTTTTGGCAGCTAAATCGAAGTGGGCTTACTGTTTTGGCTGGACATCAGAACAATGTGCTTGGCGCAAAGTTCAGCCGGGATGATAAACGAATTGCAAGTGCAAGTTCTGACAGAACGATAAGGATCTGGAGTCGAGACGGTAAGTTACTTTCTACCCTGAGAGGGCATAAAGGTGATGTGAATGCTGTTAGTTTTAGTCCAGATGGAAAAACTATTGTTAGCGGCGGTGATGACGGCAAAATAAGGCTTTGGAGTGCAGACGGACAAGCTCTGAGAACACTGGGAGAGCATAAAAATATAGTCATGTCCGTTAGCTTCAGTCCTCACGGGCATACAATTGCCTCTGCCAGTGCTGATGGAACCGCGAAACTTTGGAGTTTAGATGGTAAAGAACCTATAACTTTAGAAAAAGGCAGTGCTAGAGTGTTGAGTGTGGCTTTCAGTTCTGACGGACATACTATTGCCACCGTCGGTGATGACAAGACCATAAAATTGTTGAGTTATGAGGGTAAAGTACTTAAAAAATGGGAAGAAGCACATACAAGTGAAATTTGGTCTGTTGGTTTCAGTCCTGATGGACAAACGATCATCACTGCTGGTGACAAGACAATAAAGCTTTGGCAACGGGATGGAACATTAATTACAACTCTAATTGGACACACAGCTTCGGTACGTGATGCCAGCTTTAGCCCCAATGGAAAAATAATTGCCTCCGCTAGTAGCGATGGGACGATCAAACTTTGGCAAAAAGACGGAACATTAATCACAACTCTGAGTGGACATAGAGCTTCGGTAAATACTGTGAGTTTCAGTAGTGATAGCAAATGGTTAGCATCTGCTGGTGAAGATGGGCTTGTTTTGTTATGGGATATATCAGATATTAGTTTGAAGGGGTTGCTGGAAAAAGGATGCAGCCAGGTCAGGGATTATTTGAAGACTCAAGCAAATAGTTTAAAACAATTATGTAATTGATGTAGGTTTTGCAAGTCAACTGTATGTCTGCTTAATGTAGAACAAAAATAAGGGCGTTACTGAATTAAGGGTTGATTCTTATGCGATAGAATACTTATTTCACAATAGAAGGGATGGGTAAGATACGAACCCCACAAATAAATTAGCAACGCCAAATTAAGATATCCTACTGTCTTGTGACTGCACGATCGCCGAACCTTTTCGATCCATTAGGCAAATTATCGAAGCGCAAAAAACCTGATTTAGCAAAATTCTCATTTAAGGTTTTGGTAACTTCCGCATCTGCAATCAAAACGCCTACTCTATAAGTATTAGTATCATTTTCCATACCAACAAGCACCTGTTTTTTCCATGTTCCATCACTGCGGTGGTCATCTATTGGAACTAAATAAAATTTGCGCTCTAATGTAGCGTTCACATAAGCCCACATACTTGCACCTTCAGACAAGTTACTGAAAGTACCGCTAAATTTACAATCCCTAGGAATATTGCTTCCTTCAGTGGGTTCTATCAGCTGCATTTCTGGTTCAGAAAGTTTAATCTGTTTAATATATTTATTTTCGCCTCCGGTTATTGCCAAAGCAGCAGCTTGCCCCTTTGAAAATGCCTTATCTACACGACTTTGATCGAGAGGTTCGCCTTCCAAAAAATTGTAAAAGGCTTTAGAAAACTCGACTGCGGCTGGACTCTGAATGTCACCATTTATTCCAATCACACATTTAACGTGTTTAGCAATTAAATTGGCAGCTTGTTCTGAGTAGCAAAAATTGAGAAGCACACAGTTAACATCCTCAGCATCTTCAAAAAATTGTGCTAGAGCCTCAGGTTTCAATTCTTCACCTTTGTTACTATCTTCTGGATCGGGAATCTCGATTGTGCCGTCTTCTCTGCCTTCTCCAGAAATATGGATGATTTGAGTGGGAGTTCTTCTATTCTGAATTGCATCAGAAACTTGGTCAACCCTTACGACAGGTTCAAAACTTGGCTCAAATTGACTGTGGTGCCCACCTATAGCAGTTTTAATTACCTCATACTCACGATCTATGTCGATCTTAGGGGAGCGTGTTGCTACATACAGAATTTTTTGAATTATTGATGGAACTTGATTCATATACTAAATTCACTCCTGTCTATGTATGTGAAAATTAACCAGATTATTATTACTTGTTTATAGTGTCTTTGTTTGGGAGCATCCCACTTTTAAAAATTTCTAAAGAGAAAAATAATCCTGATGGCGGAGTCTTGTCATAGATAGCTTCTGGAAATATTTTATTCTGAAAAATAATAAAAACTGGGATGCACTCTCTTCGTTTTCGTTAGTGTCTTGGTTTTCAGGTTTATTGTTTTTATCGCCCGACTGACCAAGCGAGCGTTTACCTCTGATTGGACTAACACGGATATACTTATTACGCCATTTTAATCTATTTAGTTCTTTAATAGCATTCTTTTCATCTTCATTATTACCTAGATTCACATAGGCAATACTATTACCATTTACAACTTCTATAGGAATATCTATCTCAATTTCTCCATAGCTCGAAAAAAGTTCACGTAGATCGGATTCAGTAGTCGGAACTGGTAAATAGGTGACTTTGAGCATTTTGAATACTCCTGATTAATTAAAATTGGTAATCGTTCACTAAGGGTAGAACTTTCGCATAAACACTTAAAACTTTTGTTGAAAAAAGCTTAGGAGTGTAGTACAAACGTAATTTTACCATTAAGTGTATAAAAGCTCATCGGCTATAATGTCCATTGTTTCGTAAATGCGATCGCTCTCACTAAGTTTTCCTCAGATTGAATGCGATCAAAAAGTGCGATCGCTTACTGAACATCATATTTTGCAATCTCCCGAAAAATATATACTGAATTTGGATCAAAATCTCAAATATCAACCTATTTTCTCTAAACATATAAAAAACTGGTTTACTAATTGCTGTTATTGTATCTAATAACACCGGGAAGTGCTGTATTACTCATGCGGGAACCCTTTATAAGTAATGCTTAAGCTGTAGTTAATACAACTTAAACAGTACTTATTAATGGTGAAGCTGTAGTTATAGACGCTCATTATATGATAAGTAAACTTAAAGCTATAGTTAATATAACTTCTTCTGTAGTTATCACTGCTCAAGCTGTAGTTAACACAGCTTCTTCTGTGGTTATAAATGCTCAAGCTGTAGTTAACACAGCTTCTTCTGTAGTTATAAATGCTCAAGCTGTAATTAAGATGAGATAGACGCTTGAGATAAATTAAGAGAATTTACCAGTGGTTATCTCATAAAAAGTATCAGTATTTTTGTGGATTTTGCTGAAGCAGAATGTATTTTCAGTAGGACATAGTAACTATATAAATGTTATGAGTAACTAAATTTATGTCTTTGAGAAAACGTACATCCCGCGTTCTAGAAAATGCTGAGTTAAGATTTGCTGGACTCAAAGCAATTGATGCCAATCTGGATCTTGGAAATACTTGTAATTTAAAAGCCCTGACAGAAATAATTGAGGAATTACGCAGCAAGTTAGAAGCTCATAATACTGCTCTCAGCACGATTGACTCTTCCAAAGTAGAAATTGAAGAATTAGAACAAACCTTGGGTACTTTCTCCGAAAAAATGCTCATGGGAATCGGCTTTAAATACGGCAAAGATAGCCGCGAATATGAGATGGCTGGTGGCGTTCGCAAAAGTGAACGTATCCGTAAAAGCAGAGCGACTCGCTTAAAAACTATTGCACAAAAAGCATCTAGCCAAGGCACTCAACCCTTGTAGATGTTTAAGCAATACAGTTTGGATAAGCAGGGTAGCAGAGGGGACAAGGGGACAAGGGTGAATTATTGAACAAGTCTTTCCCCCATCTCCCCCATCTTCCTTGTATACCTTGTCCTCTTCTCCATGCCCAATGCCTAAAATTCGCGTTGTGAAAAGATCAAAATAGCGATCGCTAACAACATGGCACTATAAAGTAAGCCATAACCAGCATTCATAATCAGTGCAGTGTTGTCAGGTAGTGCTTGTAGACCATAAACGGCATCATTTTTCAAATCTAATCGAGATAAATCTGGTAACAAAAGAAACAAAGCTTGAGTTAGACGTTCCATACCAGGATTACGGCTAAGACGACCAAGTTGTACTAAATCTTGAGTAATATTTCCGATTAAATATACCGCAAAGGTTAAAACAGTCGCTAGCAGAGAAGCAGTAAAAACACCGAAGGTAATAGCCACGGCAGTAATTAATGACAACTGCAAAAATAAGAAAATTCCAGCAATTAGAATGCTTACCGTAGGATGAGGAATATTACCAATTTGCAGAAATACCAGATAAATTGCTGTCATCGTGGCGACAAGTACAGCTAGGACTGCGGATAAACCCAAGTATTTGCCGACGATAATTTCGCTGCGACTAACAGGTTTAGCAATTAATACTAAAATAGTGCGTTTTTCAATTTCTTTATTAATTAGTCCCGTACCAATAAATATCGTAATAATTAACCCGATGGCATTCATCGCTGCCATCCCAAAGTCTAAAAACATTTTATCTTCAGCCGTAGCTGCAAATTCAGGAAGGACGCGGAAGGCAGTGGCGAGTACTAGCGCATAAAAACCAATAATATATAGGATGCGATCGCGTACCACTTCCTGAAATACATTCTTTGCCAATACAAAAATTCTGTTAATAGTCATTTGTCATTTGTCATTTGTCATTTGTCATTGTGAGGAGACAGCAAAAGAAAGACCTGTTCAATAATTTCCCTTTGTCCCCCTGTCTCCTCTGCTCCTCTGCCCCTCTGCCCCCCTGCCCCAATCCTCACTGCTGCGGAGGCGGTGAACCAGGAATTAATTTACTGGCGCGATCGCATTCAATTTCTGCAACTGTAATCTTATTCTCTGGATTAGTAGCTGTTGCAACTGGTTCAATGCGACAAGATTTTTTTAAGTAATAGCCCCGTGGGTTAGAACTCGGGCCTATCCAAATACTTAATAAATCTAATATATATCCAGACTTAGTATTAGTTACACGCGGTTCAACGCGCCATAGTTCCTTCTCTTCATATTTACTCAGGTTCTTTTTTATGATTTCCCTACCCAGATTTCCTACCCGCTGTTTTGCATCTAGCAACCATTTCTCTACTTCTGACCAAGGTCTTTCAGCTATTTGCTCTACTACTATTGGTTGAAGTCTCTGAAGAATCACAACGCCGTTTTGGGGAATTTTTACTGCTGCTTCTGTCCTGACAATAAAGGTACTATGTTTAAAAGTATCTGCTTGCAAACTCGGATATTGTCGTAACCAATTATCCGTCACAAAGTGAAACTGAATCCAGCAACTTAGCAGCATACTACTAGCAACTAAAATTATGATTCTTTGGCGGTCTTGTGGCTTAGGAATTCGAGCTTTTGCGTCGGTGTCATTTCCTTCAATAAACTCTGGTATTGCCGTAATTAATGCTGAAATTGTTGGCCAAAAAACGATTGTTCTGGGTGTAATTACATCTCGTTGATCTCCAAATGCAAAAACACTCACTAAGAATCCAGTGATTACTGCCCCGACTGGCATAAAAGTCCCAGGAACCCTCAAAGGATCTTCAGTTGTATACCAAGCTGTACCAGCAATTAAAAATAACCAACCGAAAAAGGCAATTATATCTTTGATATAACCTGTGGCAAAATATGAGAGTACCCAAGAGAAAACACTCATATAAATAAATGTCTGCCAAGAATAAGCTTTGGGTGGAACTAATAATTTCCTAATTCCTGCATAAAGCCCTTCAGCAAATTTAAAAACCCCAAAAACATCTTTTAGTAGCGTATTCATATTCCTCCTTACCCCTGATTGATAAATATTTTTCCTCTGAATTAAACAAGTAATTTCTTGTTATTTTGAACGAAATAATAAAATAATAGTTATTGCAGTATAGCTTAGAGAATTTGCTATTAGTATAGTTGTAACTAAATTAGTATTTTGGAAATTAAGGGTTGTAAAACGACGACGTTGCAGTCGTTGGGATGTTTTAGGTTCCTCTTCTTTTTTCGCAAATGATTCATTTAATGAGAATAACAAGACCCTTAAAATAAAAAATTTCATCAAAAACGTAGTAAAAAAAATTATACAAGCAGTTAAAATAATTAAAGGTTGTGTGTTCGGCGATTTAAAATTATTAAAAAACATATAGTTAATTAATTCTGATTTCACCTGTATTGGCAACATTGGTTCTGATACAAAAAATATGAACCAACCAATTACGCTAGAAAAAAGATTGATAGAAATTGCATAAAAAGTACTGGTTTTTTTGTCAAATTTTAATCGAGAATGCAAAACATAAGCTTCGATGGGGATGGCAATCAGTACAAATAAAAAGTCAAACAGAAATCCACCAATGGGAAAAATCCTGGGAAGCATCCAATTGTCAGGCATAAATGGTTACGGGTAAGGGTTAACTGTAGTGAGTATAACTGGGATAGTAAGGGTGATGGGGGAAATTATCCCATTGTTCTTGTCCTTTACTATGCGAGTGTGCCAGTATTCCTCTATTAGACTTCTTCCAGAAGTGGGGGAAAGGGGAAGGGGGAAGGGGTAAAGGGTAAAGGGTAAAGGGTAAAGGTATGGAATTATCCCTTCCCCTTTAACCTTTAACCTTTCCCCAACCGGAAGGCAAAAGTTACTTTTGCAAGATGTCTATTGATATTGTCAATAGATCGAACTGACCCTTGTACAGACGCGTTAGAGAGGCAGTTTTTCTAACTGAGAGTACAAGAGGTTAGGTAAGATTAAAGACTGCCATAGTTATAGCTTTTCGAGAGATGACAAGGAACGGTATTGGGATTCGGACGGCGCAAGTGCGTCAAGAACGGCTTATTGGTCAAATTCACGTCTACGATGGTCTGGGTAAGGGTAAATCTCAAGCGGCTCTGGGGGTGGTTTTGCGCTCCATTGGCTTGGGAATAAATACGCCTAGCAATTCTAATCGTGTTTTACTGCTGCGATTTCTAAAAGGGCCAGAACGTGATTATGACGAAGATGGCGCGATCGCAGCTTTACAACGCGGGTTTCCCCATTTAATTGACCAGGTTCGTACTGGGAGAGCGGAATTTTTTGGGCATGAGGAAATTACCAGCTTTGACCGAGATGAAGCAATGCGGGGTTGGGATGTCGCTAAAGGTGCGATCGCTAGTGGTTTATATTCAGTTGTCGTCTTAGATGAAATTAACCCAGTTCTGGATTTGGGTTTGCTACCAGTGGATGAAGTCGTAAAGACATTAAAATCCAAACCCCAAGAGTTGGAAATCATCGCCACCGGACGCGCCGCACCCCAAAAGTTGCTCGATATTGCAGATTTGCACTCAGAAATGAAACCTCATCACCACCCAACAGCCAAAGCTCTCTTCCTGGAAGGGATTGAAATTTATACTGGTGCTGGTAAAGGTAAGTCTACTAGTGCTTTGGGTAAAGCTTTGCAGGCCATTGGTAGGGGAATTAATCATCCAGGGTCTACTCGTGTATTGATTATGCAGTGGCTTAAAGGTGGTAGCGGCTACACAGAAGACGCAGCGATCGCCGCCTTACAGCAGTCATATCCAGAAGTGGTGGATCATCAGCGTTGCGGTGGAGATGCGATCGTCTGGCGAAATTCCCGACAAGAATTAGATTATGTAGAAGCCGAACGAGGTTGGGAAATTGCAAAAGTTGCGATCGCCTCTGGATTGTATAAAACTATTATTCTCGATGAACTCAATCCCACCGTTGACTTAGAACTACTCCCCGTTGAACCCATTGTTCAAGCTTTACTCCGCAAACCCCGCGACACCGAAATTATTATCACTGGCCGTTGCCAAAATCCACCTGCCTACTTTGATTTGGCTAGCGTCCACTCAGAGGTTTATTGCCACAAACACTATGCCAATCAAGGTGTAGAACTTAAACGAGGGGTAGATTTTTAGGCGTTGCTGATTCAGAGTATGAATTTAGTCTCACCAAACAAGGCTAGGCAGCACGTTGCCCAGAATTGATATGCTAAATTCTTTAAGAAAATAACAAATTTGTTTACCAAAATGGTAAACTTATATTAGTCTAGTAACGCATGGAAATCACCTTCGCTAACAGCAAACTGCAAAATCTATGCGAACAACAAAACCCAGCGCAAAAAAAATTGGGTGCAAACTGTGCCAAGAAATTAAGAACCCAGTTGGCTATTCTTGGTGCTGCTAGTTGTGTCACGGAATTAGTTATAGGTCATCCCCATCCCTTAAAAGGAGATAGGGCAGGAGAATTTGCAGTAAACCTAGAAGGTGGTAAACGACTTGTATTTAAGCCAGACAACGACCCCATACCTCTTGCCGAGGATGGAAGCATTGATTGGTCAAAAGTTACTGCTGTTTGTATTGTTTTCATTGGAGACTACCATGACTGAGACAACCCGAACATTCACTCCAGATTGGGTATCTTCTCCCGGTGATGCCATCGCTGATTTATTAGAAGAGCGTGATTGGACACAAGCACAATTAGCAGAGCGTTTAGGCTACACCACAAAACATATTAGCCAGTTGATCAATGGCAAAGCACCGATCAATGAAGAAACAGCCCTGAAGCTAGAACGGGTTATGGGTAGTACAGCAGCATTCTGGCTCAGATATGAAGCTCAATATCGCGCCGCTTTGGCAAGGAAAGAAGAAGAAAACCGCTTAAAGGAGTGGACATTTTGGTTAGATCAGTTACCAGTCAAAGAATTGATGAATCAAGGTGTAATTCCTAAGTGCCGTTTAATTGATAAGAATAAGCCTAGTTTAGTAAAAAAGTTACTGCAATTTTTCGGTGTTGCCTCGCCGGAAAATTGGCAGAATTATTATGCAGGTATGGAAGTTGCTTTTCGTCGTACACGCGAAAATCAAAGTGATGTTGGTGCTATTTCCACTTGGTTACGCTTGGGGGAAATAAGAGCAGAACAACTAGACTGTCCCAAGTACAGTAAAACAAAATTTGAAAAGGCTGTGCGGGAAATTCGTACTTTAACGGTGTTACCGCCAGAAGAGTTTGAACCACAGATGCAAAAGTTGTGTTGGGAAGCAGGGGTTGTGCTTGTTTTAGTACCATCAATCAAGAAAGCGCACGTCAGTGGTGTTGCACGATGGTTAAACCCCCATAAGGCACTAATTCAACTTTCGCTTTATGGTAAAACTAATGACCGCTTCTGGTTTAATTTTTTCCATGAAGCAGCACATATTTTGCTACATGATAAAGAAAATATTTTTCTTGATGAATGGAATAGTGGGGAAAGTTTGAAATCGGATCAGGAACGCCAAGCAGATAAATGGTCGCGCGAATTTTTGATTTCACCTGAGTATGAGGGGGAATTAGCCAAGCTGAAATCTGAAACTGATGTGATTGATTTTGCGGAATCTATCAGTATTCATCCTGCTATTGTTGTAGGTCGGCTGCAACACGATCATCTAATTGATCCGTCTTGGATGAATGGTTTAAAAGTGAGCTTGGATTTTCAAGGCATAGAATAAGCAGACGAAAGTCCATATATTGAAAATAGGATAGAAATATGTGAATGTTGGGTACTAGCGGGAATTTGTACTTTCGGGTAGTAGAATATTTCGCACAAAGCGATCGCGTCCTGCTGCCTTTGCTTGATACAACGCCCGATCTGCTGTGGCAATCATTTCTTCTAAGTCATAATCTGGCTGAGGAATTTCTGTCGTAAACCCAACACTAATAGTTACATGAGAACTAACTTGGGAATTTTGATGGGGAATTGCTAGTGCTCGGACAGCATGACAAATTTGGTCGGCAACATGAATCGCCCCCTTAGTATCTGTGTTAGGTAAAATCACAGCAAATTCTTCCCCACCATAACGAGCAACTAAATCTCCGGGACGTTTAATAATATCTTTAATAGCTTGAGCAATTTTCTGAAGACAGCGATCGCCTACCCGATGACCATAGGTATCATTATATAATTTGAAGAAATCAACGTCGCAAAGAATCAGAGAAAGCGGACGTTGTTCGCGTTTTAAACGCTGCCACTCTTGGGAAAAATACTCTTCAAAGCGTCGGCGATTCGCTACTTGAGTTAATCCATCGATAGTAACTAATCGCTGCAATTCTAGATTCACGGCTTCCAGTTTTTGCTGTAACTGAGATTGCTGAATCAAGCGCTTTACCCGTTGTCGCAAAACTGGCCAGTGAATTGGTTTGGTAACAAAATCCATTGCTCCCACTGCAAATGCACGGTCAACTGACTCTTGATCTTCAAGTCCTGTAATCATTAAAATTGGAGTGTGCTTGTTAGAATCCAGAAGCTCTAACTGAGTGCAACACTCGAATCCATCCATATCCGGCATTATGGCATCAAGGAGTACTATATCAGGGTGCAGTTGGTTAAAAACATTTATTGCCTCTATGCCATTTTGAGCTTCCGCTATTTGATAACCTTCCCGCTCCAAGAAATGCCGCAATATCAGGCGAATAAAAGGTTCATCATCAACAATTAAAACTAAAGATTGGCTTTCTTGAGCAGTGGCTTTCATGGTGCTTCCTTCGCAAGTTCTTTTTCTAAGGCAGTTTTAACTTGTTCATATTCTTGATACAGTAGTGAAAGTAATTCTAGATTGTTTTCTAAGTTACAGCTGCGTGCATGTACTTCTAACACCTTGCAAAGCTGCGCCAAGGCGATCGCTCCAATAGAAGCACTGCTGGACTTGAGTTTGTGTGCTGTCTGCCATATAGTTTGGATATCCTGACTTGCGATCGCTGTGCTAATATGTTGCACTAGTCTAGCCGTCTCTGTAAGATAACACTCAATTAGTTCAGCAAATGCCACACGATCTCCTCTAAGCATAAGCTGCAAGGATTGGAGAATTTTGGCATCAATTTTGGCAGTTTTTAATGTCTGGTTTTGCCCTGACTGGAAGAGATTTGACGAAGGTTGCAATTCTAGGCGCATCACTTCCCCTTGTTGTTTGATGGAAGTGAATTCAGAATTTCTTTGGGGTGGACATTTGCTGAGTGCCTGAGCTAACTCTTGCAGTTGAATGGGTTTGCTAATGTAGTCATCCATACCAGCGGCAAGACAAACTTGGCGATCGCCCCGCATGGCATTAGCAGTTATGGCGATGATATGGGGACGAAAACCCACCCCCCATTCTTGACAGATTCTCCGAGTTGCTTCTAACCCATCCATTCTGGGCATGTGAACATCCATCAACACTACGTCGAATCGCTGTTGTTGCAGAGCTGCGATCGCTTCTAGCCCATTGCTGACGACATCTGCCCCATAACCTATTTTCTGTAGCATCAGGAGGGCAACTTTCTGATTAACAACCGTGTCCTCTGCCAGAAGAATTCGCAGTGGCAGTCGATGACCCAAATCCCGATCTACCAAAGGAAAATGAGAAATACTGGTTAGGATCGGCTGATTTCCCAAAACACGAGTCATAACATCGTAGAGTTGAGAGTGTTTGATGGGTTTACTCAAAGCAGCAGCAAACTGGACATCATTAAAGTCAGAAGAAGTTTCTACTTTCGCCAAAGAGGTCATAATCACCAAAGGCAGATTTTGACAACCGGATTGCTTGCGGATTTGACGAGCTAGGGTTATGCCATCCATTTCTGGCATCTGCATATCTAAAATAGCAATATCAAATTGCGTTCCCTGAGCAAGTTTAACTAAAGCTTCTTTACCAGATTTGGCAGCATAAGTTTCCATCTTCCAAGACTCTGCTTGCAAGCTGAGAATTTGGCGATTGGTTAGATTGTCATCCACAATCAATAGTCGCTTGGACGCAAGCAGGGGTGAAATGCTTAATTCAGCTTGTTCTGACTGAGCAGCCACTTTGGTAATAATGGTGAAATAAAATGTTGAACCTGGTGAATAGTCAGGAAATGTTGAAGGAGGTAGGAGGCAGGATAGCGAATCGTTAGCGAGTCCAAGAGCATCGGACATTCCTTCTGCCTTCTCCCAAGGGGAGACGCTAAAAGCGATCTGCCCTCTGCCTTCTGCCTTCTTCGAGAATAATTTTCCATTATCCCATCTAGGGCTAGGATTGCCACCAACAAACCCCTGGCTTTCTACCCAAAGAGTGCCGCCCATCATCTTACTGAGCCGCTTACTAATCGCCAATCCCAGCCCTGTGCCACCATATCGTCGAGTCATGGAGACATCAGCCTGAGTGAAGGGTTGAAATAATCGCTCTATTTTCTCTGGTGCGATGCCAATACCTGTATCTTTGATCGCAAATTGAATTTCGTAGAGAACTTGATCCTTTTCAACAGGTATCGGGGACTGGGGATAAGAGGCAGAGGGGCAGAGGGGCAGAGGGGCAGCACTTCGGCTACGCTCAGTGACCGAGGGGAAAGACTTACTGCTACTTCTTCTCCTCTGCTCCCCTGCTCCCCTGCTCCTCTGCTCCCCTGCTCCCCAGTCCCCAATCCCCAGTTCAACAGAGAGTAATACTTCTCCGGTTTCCGTAAACTTAATAGCATTGTTGAGAAGATTCATCAAGACTTGGCGCAGACGAGTCAAATCACCAACTACCTGAATGGGAACTTGAGGCTGGATTAGATAAACTAGTTCGATATCCTTTTGGGCAGCTTTCGGAGCTAAAAAGGAAATAGCCTCCTCCACACAAGCTCTCAAATCAAAAGGCTGTTCTTCTAATTCCAGTTTGCCCGACTCAATTTTGGAGAAATCTAGAATATCGTTGATGATGGTGAGTAAAGTATCTCCGCTACTGTGAACTATTTCCACAAAGTTTTGCTGTTGAGGTGTGAGATTGGTATCCAGCAGTAGACCTGTCATAGCAATAACAGCATTCATTGGAGTCCGAATTTCGTGGCTCATCATTGCCAAAAACTCACTTTTTGCCCGATTTGCGGCTTCTGCTTGGCGTTTTGCCTGTTCCAAGGCAAAGTTTTTCAAGGTCAGTTCTTCACGTTGGCGCGTTTCTTGTTCCAGTAAGTTAGCTTGTGCTAGAGCAATACCTAGTTGAGCCGCCACAGCTTCGAGTAATTCGATTTCGTCTTGTGTCCATTGGCGAAAATAGTTGCACTGATGTAAGCCGATCGCACCATTGGGTTCTCCCTGATAGGAAGTGCGGATTGACAGCATAGACTTCAGCCCAATTTCTCGGCAGATAGGGCCAGCCCTTTCCAGTAAAGGTTCAACGTACACATCTGGAGAAGCGATCGCACTTTCTTGGGTCATCATCTGCTCGGCATGAGGATTGTTAGTCATGGGAACTTCCAATTTCAATACAGAGCAGTAACCAGGTAATGTATTATATTCTGCTACTAAGGGAATTTGCGGTGTGGGGTTACTAATGTAAGAGTGGATCAAACAGCGATCGGCTCCAAATGCTTGTCCAATTTGGGTAGCAGCCGTCTTAAAAATTTTGCTGGTGTCAAGACTTTGACGAATTTCTTGAGTAATTTGTTCAAGTAGGAGAGTGCGATGCAATTGCCGTTGCAGTGCCTCTTTAGCTCGTTTGTTTTCGGTAATGTCGTGATTGATGCCGACAGTCGCAACAGTTTCCCCTTGTTCATTCTGTAGAGCAACTACGGTTGTTTCGCAAATTCCCTCACTACCATCTTTGCGAATAAAGTGTATTTCCCCTGACCAGCGTCCTTGCTGGTTGACTGTTGACAAAATTTTGGCGCTTAATGTTGCGGCTATTTCCGGCTGATGCAAAATACTGGGATATTGAGTTAAAATCTCGGCTTTGGTATAGCCAAACATGCTTTCGGCAGCAGGATTCCAGTCAATAATACTTCCGGTTAAATCTGTGATAATTACGCCATCATGCATATTTTCAAAGGTGAGGGCTTGCCGACGCAGACTAGCTTCGGCTTGCTTGCGTAAACAAAGCTCGTTGTAGACATCGCTAATATCTCTCTGAATGCCAATGAAGTGGCTTAACTCACCATTGTCGTCATGAATCGGAGAAATACTCAATTCATTCCAAAACAAAGTACCATCTTTGCGATAGTTGCGGAGAACAACTTTGCAACTTGTTCCAGCTTGAATAGATGAGCGCAATTCATTGAGTGCTGGTTGTTGGGTATCTGTGCGTTGTAAAAATCGACAATTTTGCCCAATTACATCAGTAGCACTGTAGCCTGTTATTTGCTCAAAGGCAGGGTTAACGTAAATAACTGGATTATAGGCAAGTCTGGCATCGGCAATCATAATTCCATTACTGGTAGCGGCAAGTGCCCTCTCCCTCAGTCTCAAGGTTTCTTCAACCAGCTTCAAATCAGTAATGTCAAACATAAACCCCCTGAGCGCGATCGCAGTTCCGGCTTCCTCAACGACACTAACAATGTCTCGCAGCCAAACAACTCGCCCATCAGCAGCTAACATCCGGTATTCCAGTTGGTGATTTTCGCACCTAGCAGTTGCTTCTTGACAAAAACGAACAGAGTTTTTCTTGTCATCTGGATGCAGATGATTAACCCAAAAATTTTCCTCGTACCACTCTGCGATCGGATAATTGAGCAAATCTACCGCTTGCGGCCCTACGTAAATAAATCGCCAAGTTTTCAAATCCAATTCCCAAGGGATGACTTTGACTGTTTCCAGCAGCTGTCGCAAACGATTTTCACTGGCGCTCAGGGCAATTTCTACCTGTTTCTGTTCAAAAATCCTATGAGTTAACTCCTGATTGATTGCTGTTATTTGTTGGTTTCTTGCATTCATTGCCAAGGCAAAATAGATTGATAATGTCAATATGACAACAACTAATAACCCTGCAATCAATTCTACTTGTGTTAATAACCCCGGATTTTGGATTAAAAGTCTCTGCCAGAGTAGGAATACAGAGATTGAGAAGAAAATCCCCAGCAACAGCGCGAGTAATTCTCGTTGACGGAAGAAGATCGCAGCCTTGAACCAGTCATATCGGTGCTGTTTTACCACTTATTAACTCTCTAGCACTTTCAGAACTTATTGCACTAACTTTTACTTTTAAGTAATTTAAAATATCAGTAGCAAGAGGGCAATTACGGAATTTATTTTTAGTGAACGTATTAATATGTTTATATATTGCCAGAAAAACTTAATCCTTTCTGATTATAATTACACTTCTTTTGATACCAATTTTTGAGGAAGACCCATAGAAATAACCCTACCGCCTGCGGGGGAGGTTTGCCCAGGTCAAAATAATGTACAACTTCACCAAGAATTAGTATGAGAACTGCAAATTTTCTGTAGTACAGTGTGGCAAAAGTTTGCTTACCTTTAACAAGTTGTTTTGAACAACTTGTCTGGTTTATTGAGATCGAAGAAGGTACTACAAATCAAAAGATCCCCAACTGTTTGAAGGAAGTTGGGGATCTAAGCCTCTCATTGGAGAGCAAATTAAATATAGTGGTTCACGCAAATTTTAAGTAGACTACGCCCGCGATCGCAACAAAAGGGTAATGGAGATTAAAAACCAATATAGTCCAGATAAACCCAAAACCAGATTGTAGAGACGCGATTTATCACGTCTTGATTTATCGCGTCTTGAAGACTAATTAGCTACACCAATAACCTTTAACCCAAACGTATTGGATGAAAAACAAGGGTTAATGCCATTCGCTTGTACTTTAAATTACAGCTTCTTGGCGTTGACAATCAAAAACAACCATGTAGGAAGCATTTGGTATTTCTTGAGGAAGGTGCCGCATATAGCCATCAGCATCAGAACGGCTGCGGAAGCGAGCAACAATCTCCCGTTGCGTATTCGGAAGTAGACGAGCGATCGCCCAAGAATTGAGGCGTTCTTTATACGCAATAGTCTGATTGTCTGATTGAGAAGTTTTGTTATCCGTATTTTCTGGCATAATTATGTTAACCGTATGAAGTTTAATGAAGGGCGTTAATTAGTTTCTAGGTAGGAATGCACTAACGCTTTTTTTAATGCTGCTGCCACCTTGTTATTCGATTATTAATAAATTGTCAACACTGAGCGCTACATTTTAGACCAATTAAGTTGGAATTTTCAGGTGACAATGAATCTCAAAGCCTTAACTTGCAATTGTTTCCAGGACATAACAATGTTCAAGCAGAAAGTTTGGCAATTATTGGGTTTGCATGATTTATATGCATACACATAAGTAAAGTCCGCATCAGTGCTAAAACAAACATTAATGTCTGAAAACATACTATTTAGAAGCTGAAGAGAAAATGAATAATAACGTACCTAGAATTAATCAGCACGTACACAATCTTAATGTTTCTATAGTGTGATTAGTAAAGCTACATTGCAGACATTTACATTTTTTATAGTTAGTTGAGAATAATTAAGTTTTCAGAGTTGATTGAAATATTCCAAAATAAATTTTTCTTTAGCTTTTGACTAGAGCTTTTGGTACAAAACATGGTGCAATTGTTGAAAAGAAAAATCCTTGACTAATTGTCACAAACTAGTTAAAATCTTCTCGACAAAATTATAGTTATCGATAATGAAAACACCATTTGTAACATCAATAATTCAAAAAGTAGCAAAGGAAATAGGAGCAGTAGTTTTAGTAGACCCAGAATGCAGCTTTATGGGACTGATTACATTTAAAAACGGCAATAAAACATTTTTTCGTAGTGCTAGGTTTAGTATTAATTCTTCTGGTTCAGTAGCAATCGCTAAAGACAAAGGAGTTTCAAACTTTTTTCTAAATAAATTTGGCTATAAAGTTACTGAAGGAAAAACATTTTTTAGTGACGAATTATGCGAAGAAATAGTTAATCATAGAAATATAGATGCAGGATTTTATTATGCTAAGGAGTTGGGATTTCCTGTAATTGTCAAGCCGATTAATCTTAGTCAAGGAATGTTTGTTACTAAGGTTCACAATAAACAAGAATATTATCAAGTAGCTAAGAAAATCTTGCAAAAAATCTCAGGATTTATTGTTGAGAGATTTTATATTGGCAATGATTATAGAATTGTAGTACTTGATGATGAAGTAATTTCGGCATATCAAAGAATTCCCTTATTTATCATCGGAGATGGTCAATCTACTGTTTTGCAACTTATGCAACAGAAGCAGGAAACTTTTATCAAAAATGGTAGAAAAGAAATTATCGATTTTGAAGATTATAGAATCAAAAAAAACTTGCGAAGACGGAAGCTAAGTTTTAGTAATGTTATACCTAAGAATAATATAGTCTATCTTTTAGACAATGCCAATTTATCAACTGGAGGTGAAGCAATAGACTTCACTGACAATATCCATCCTGATTTTAAAAAATTAGCAGTAAATATTACAAAAGATATGGAATTGAGATTATCAGGTGTGGATATTCTTGCTAGTGATATAACCTCACCAATGGAAGATTATACAATTATTGAAGTAAATGGCGCTCCTAGCTTAACTCACTATGCGTCATTTGGTGAAGTTCAGACGAAAAGAGTCGAAAATTTATATCTCCAAGTTCTCAAAGTACTTGAAAACGAGAATAACAGAGTAAACAATTGATTTTGACTGGAGGCGAAGCACGGATTGCTCCCCTCCTGAGTTATTTTTCAATTCTATCTAAGCTGTTGTGCATACAAGTTGCACAATTTAAATTGTGGGTAAGAACTTCAAACCCTCTCCCCTGTTCCCCTGCGGTCTCAACGTGTAAATTAAGTATTTAACAGCTTATCTCTTCACCACTCCTTATCTAGTAGGGATTCAAATTCAGCTTGTAAGGCGTTTATATCCGCCAACCTTGTGACTAGTAAATTATCCTTACCAGCATCATTTAAACGTACTTTCCAATAACGAATACTGTCTGAGTTATTCAACCAAAACTTAATCACCGTATCTACGACTTGATCCAGATTCCAATCCCACTTTGCTGGAACTGATTCTACCGATTCTAAAAACGTATCTAGGGTACACGTATGCATTCCCAAGTATTCCACACCTTGGTGGGGTGGTTTTTGCCCATTTTGCTGTTGCTGATTAAAAAACTGCAAAAGTGGAGATATTCCGACAATATCAAAAGTGTATTTCATGCCAGTACTCTCAATTTTATATTACTTACAGGAAATATTTAGTTTTTTCTATTTCTAAAATAATATCTGGAAAGAAACTAAAAAATCTGCAAAAAGTGCAGTTTTGATCTATATCATAGGCGTTAAACCTCAGTTATAAATTAGCACTGACAAGCGTTGAGTGCTAATATTTATTTAAGAGTTTGATTGATTAATAAAAAGTTTCAGGCATTAATTCAAGGATGTATATATCTTTAATAATTATTTAATTAGTTACGTTACGGCTTGTAAAGGCTAGATCCTGCCTAACCCATCTTTTTCAGGCTTGTGATGATAAATAAAGTGGCTGTGTAATCAAATCAGCAGCTCAACACGTATGCTAGATGCTATCAAGTCTGCCAACCAAATCGCCTTTCTGGAGCGATCGCACCTAAAATGCAAAATGGGGTCAAGTCAAGGGAATACGGTTCGGTTAAAGGGGAAAGGGTAAAAGGGAAAGGGTAAAGGGTAAAGGGGAAAGGGGAAAGGGGAATAAAAAACCTTTAACCTTTACCCTTTTCCCCAAACCCTATTCTGAGTTCAAAATACTTATCCGAACAGTATTGCAAGTCAAGGGAGTATAAATTTAAACTCAATTGACGGTGCAGTTTTAAAAGTGTCACTTACTAGACTCGCCTTTTGATTGAAGCAGTGATACTATCTAATTGTGTGAGGAGCAAGTTAAAAATAAAAAGCGCCTGGGGTGGAAACACGGCAACACTCCCAGGCGCTTTTTAATTGGTACACCGAACAAAGTCTTTGCAGATAGATTCACTGAAAACTGATTGCTATACATCGGATGTAGCAATAGCCCAATCAAAAATCTAAAATTCCTTAAGTCGCACCAAATTCAGTTTGTAAGGCTTCATCGTTATTATCAGCGATCGTTGCCACAATGGTAATTAGCCGGGACACTTCGCCAGGAGATAACTCTGCTAAGGTGCGTGTCGATATTACAACCACCCGGTTTTCGATAATACCGAAACGCGCTTCAAAAGTGCTGGAGCAGTTTAACTCCAAAAGATACCGCATCAACTTAGGTTCATTTTTCGCAGGTAAATTTAGCACCGCAGACCAAACTGTTATGGTGTCTTCATCGGTTGTGCCATTGAGTTGGACAAATACTTCTACACTTCCGTACTTAAATTTCCAAAGATAACCACCCTCTGGAGTGTGGCTAACCATCGCACTATCATCTTGTTCCAAAGAATCGATGACATTTTCAATTACCTCCAGATGATTAATGCCTGTCGTCTCGGCGATTAGCTGATTAATGGATTCGTCATTAGTTAGAGTTTCTGGGTAGCTTGTCATACAGATTTTGTCTCAACATAGTTGCTGTTTTATCTACACATACTTTATAACTTGTGGACGTAGTTGTAGGGGCAATTCATGAATTGCCCCTACTGATTGCATATTTATTCCCGCCACCATCTGGTATGATTCT
This sequence comes from Nostoc sp. PCC 9305, assembly GCF_963920915.1. Classification (NCBI taxonomy): domain Bacteria; kingdom Bacillati; phylum Cyanobacteriota; class Cyanophyceae; order Nostocales; family Nostocaceae; genus Nostoc; species Nostoc sp. PCC 9305. Next base: position 1,324 of record NZ_CAWUDN010000099.1, on the reverse strand, counting down.
GGAAAAATGAATGACGATCGCGCTTAACCTACATCATCATGGGCAAAGCGGTTAAACAGGAAGTCTAGGGCATAGTTACGCAGTTGGTAGTATTGGGGATCTTCCATAATGCGGCTGCGATCGCGCGGACGAGAAAAAGGAATTTCCATAACTTCGCCAATTTTCGCATGAGGCCCATTGGTCATCATTACCAATTTGTCTGCTAAAAATAGTGCCTCGTCGATGTCGTGGGTAATCATCAGCACTGTACAACGGTTATCGCCCCAAATTTTCAGCAATTCTTCCTGTAATTCTTCTTTGGTAATGGCATCCAGCGCCCCAAAAGGTTCATCTAAAATTAAAACTTTGGGACGAATCGCCAAAGCACGGGCGATAGAAACCCGTTGTCTCATCCCACCCGACATTTGCATTGGTTTCTTTTCCATTGCGTCAGCCAGTCCCACCATTGCTAGATGATCGCGGACGATCGCTCTTTTTTCGGCTTGTGGTTTGTTGGGATAAACGGCGTTAACAGCTAAATAGATGTTTTCAAAAGCAGTTCGCCAAGGTAACAGGGCATAGTTTTGGAAGACAACCATCCTGTCTGGGCCTGGTTTGGTAATGGGTTCTCCTTCGAGTAAGACTTGCCCGGAGGTGGGAAAGTTAAAACCGGATACCATATTTAGTAGCGTCGATTTGCCACAGCCGGAGTGGCCGATAACGCAAATAAACTCACCCTGTTCGACGTTGAGGTTTACGCCGTCGAGTACGGTGAACGGGCCTTTCTTTGTCGGGTAGACTTTGGTAACGTCTTTAATTTCTAGGAAAGGTCTGCGGGTGGTGGTTGCAGGGGCTAATGGTTTTCCTAGTGTGTTTGTAGCTGTTGAGTTGGGGTTTGGCATGGTATTTGGTATTTGGGGATTAAAAAGCTAAATGTAGATGATGTAAAAATGAATATTCTGATCTCTCTTCGTCTAAGGACTACTGTGTACACACAAGTCTGAAATAGCTGATTCACCAGGGTTTTACCCCACCCTAACCCTCCCCTTGTAAAGGGGAGGGAACTAGATTTCTTTTTTCCCCCCTTTCCAAGGGGGGATTAAGGGGGGTAATTCGATTTGTGTGTACTAGGAAAGGAAGAGAGGCTTTGAACTTTTCCCCTTCCCTACAAGGGAAGGGGGCAGGGGGTTAGGTCTTTTGCTGGTTTTTCAGATGATGTAAAAAGTTAGATCATTAACGGAGATAAAAGGTGGATTCATCCAGTTCAAAGACTCTTTAACGGAGATAAAAGGTGGATTCATCCGGTTCAAAGACTCGTTAACGGAGATAAAAGGTGGATTCATCC
>NZ_CAWUDN010000098.1:0-30690 GCF_963920915.1 Nostoc sp. PCC 9305 | reverse complement strand
CCAATTTATCGGGGGATTTAGGGGGATCTACGACGATTTTGGTTTTCTAGAAAGACGTGTGTACACCGTAGCCGCTTGCGGGGAGGGGTTGGGGGTGGGGTGTTAGGGACTTTTGCAAGAGGTCTAATATCTTGCTAGACCTTCTCAACCAATGTTGACTCGAACTATGCCGCATTTATGCAACGCTTAAAATCGCTTTTTACGCCAATTTAACTTTAAAATAACTAAATTATCTAGATTCAACAGAATATGAGTAGAGTTATCTTCAAAAAACATCAGGGAATAAAATATGTGTGCTATGGAATTGCACATTAGCAAACCAGTATCTTGCAATTGTCCACAGAGGTATCTGCGGCTTTGATAGTTGCTTAAGTTCGGATAAATTGAAATTTTTAACTGCTTATGCGTCCTCGTCAAAAAATTATCGAGATGTTCTCAACCTTCGTTGAGTTGGAAGGAGATAGATTCAGCAAATGGTTGATTGATATCAAACTACATCGAAATATTCAAAATTGCTTGGAGTCTTCACCATTCGTCCCTAACTCAGAAAATTTTTGGGCATTACATTGGCACAAGTGCTGGCGAGAGGAATCTAATAGCCTTGCTAGAATGCATTTATCTGCTTATTTACAGGAACCAAATTATTGGGCTGCTAAAAAAACAATTGCCAAATTTACAAATAGTCAACATAGCCTAGCAGATTATTTTCAGATGGCGAATGCTGAAATTGAAACAATTCTCAAAAATTTTAATCAAGAAAAATGCTCTAGCTTAAAAGCCTATGCTACTATGGCAGTTCCCAGTCGGCTAAAAGATATTTTACGCCAACGCAAAGAAGCTGATATCTGCACAAATTGGGCATTGTTACGCAAAGTAAGCAAAAAGCAGTTATTAGAAGCTCTTGCTCAAGCTGGATTATCACCGATTCTAATTGCCCAATATCGACTAGCCTGGACTTGTTTTAAAGAGCTGTATGTTCAAAACCAACCAGGTGGCACAAAGTCACTACCAGAACCAGAACCCCAACTTTGGGAAGCTATTGTCAACCTCTACAACCGCGATCGCCAAAATCAGTTAACTCAACCTACTCCAGAATCCACGAGAGAGAAAATTGAACAGTGGCTAACCCAGGCAGCTATCTACGTGCGTGGTTATCTGTATCCACCTATTAGTTCTTTAAATTTAGCAATATCAGAAGATGAGTCCACAACAACTTTTGATTTGCCAGATCCATCCTCTGACTCATTAATCGCTCAGATGATAGCCCAAGAGGATACCCAAGATCAACAAAATCAACAATCTCAGATTGAAGATGTTTTGTTAAAAAAATTACAAACCCTTGAGGTAAAAACTCAGGAAATACTTAAACTTTACTACCAACAGGGGTTAACTCAGCCACAGATTGTAGAACACCTACAAATTAGTCAGCCTACTGTTTCTCGCCGACTGTTCAAAGCTAGAGAATCAATGCTTTCAGCATTGATCCAATGGAGTCAAGATACGCTTAATATTTCTGTGACTTCCAACCTAGTTAATAATATGAGTAGTGCTTTGGAAGAATGGTTGCAAGTTAAATATGGGGAATCTCGCTGAGATTATGAAGGATGAGGTAGTAAAAATGACTTCCGCTTTTACAGAACCGCAGGAACTATTGTTAGAAATATCACCATCATTACAGACAAGTTCTTGGCAAGAAAGCCAAATGTACGCCACACCTAGCAGTCGCTGGCGTGCTTACATGAATCAAATTTGCCTGCATGGGTTTTTGAATTGGGTAAAAGCTGAATATGTTCCAGAAGCAAGTATCTGGCACAGTTCCCCTGGTATTCCTGCTTTTTGGGAATTTGTCAATGGCACAGCAATTTTGTTAAACCAAAAGCGAGTCGTTTTAATTCCTAGCGAGGCAATTGATGATAGCGAGTTAGAAGTTCCTCAAGAATGGGTAGACATTCCTACTTGGGCAGCAGACTATTATTTAGCAGTGCAAGTCACACCAGATGGCGAGTGGGTAAGAATTTGGGGCTACATAACCCATCAAAAACTTAAATCACTAGCAGACTACGACCAAGTAGATAGGACTTATTGTATAGATGCACGGCACTTAATTAAAGACCTTAATGCTTTTTGGATGACCTACCAATTTTGTGGAACAGAGGAGATGAAAGGTGCGATCGCTCCACTACCAGAATTATCGACTGTTGAAGCAGAAAATATTGTGCAGCGGTTAAGTAATTCCTCTGTAACATTTCCTAGGCTTGCAGTGCCATTTACAACCTGGGGAGTGCTACTAGAAAATGAGCAATGGCGGCTGCGTTTGTACCAAGAAAGACTGCGATATCTACAACAGGCTGCGCCTACGCAATTTTCACAAGTACAAGTGAATCTCAGTCGTTGGCTGGAGCAGATTTACGATGCTTCTTGGCAAGCTATAGAGACTTTTTTTGAGCCAAACTCCAGTAGCCTAGCTTTTAATTTCCGCACTTCTTCTGGGTTAAATGCTACCGCTATCAAACGCGCCAAGCTGATTGACTTAGGAATGGAAATAAAGGCTCAAAAAGTTATTTTATTAGTTGCCTTAATACCAGAAGTTAACCAACAAGTTAGGATTCGCGTGCAGCTACATCCAGCTTGTAATCAACCTTACCTACCTGATACTATCAAGCTAGTTTTACTTTCAGATCGAGGGGAAATACTTCAACAAGTACAAGCAAGAATTCAAGATATTTATGTGCAGTTGAAACTTTTTGATGGGCAAGTTGGAGAATGTTTCAGCATCCAGATCGATCTGAATAATTATCAAATAACAGAAAATTTCATAATTTAGTTATTAGGAGCCAGCAGTGTCAAATTAGTGTTGATTGGGAGCATCCTTAACTGAACCGTATTGAGATATAAGTAGTCCATCCTTTGCTTGTACCCTTAGTTTGTTTGATAAAAAAGGCGATTTGATATCTGACATACTTACAGCAATTTTCATGTATTTGAACCACATATGTCGTAAGGGCACAGCAATACCCATTGGTGTCAATTTAAGCCAAAACCCTTGGAAAATATCGTTTTCAGCCTCTGGCTGGAAATGCTACTCTTGGCGGCTCTGCCGCGAGTTCGGGAGGCGGAGCCTCAATGAGAGGCATTCCCAGTCGGAGAATGGGAACGAGATAATCTGCTGAAAGCTTTTTCTAGACTGGCTTTAACCTTAAGTTTACAACTCTTTTGCGGCGGCTTGTAAACGTTGTTTTTCCTCGAAGCTCATAGGTTTAGCCCAAATTTGTCTTGTGTAGCCCATATACTACACTTTCCTTTGGAATTTTTGCATAAGTAGAATGCTCCCTCTTGATTAGTCATTAGTTAATCACGAATGGTAAAGTCCACTTAACTTATGAGTAAGCTAGTTGTCTTCAGCTTCTTGGGAGGAGATTTAAATCAAGGATTTCCTGTTGTCACGGCTCAACTTTGGTGTCATAACCAATTTGTACCCGTGAAATTAACAGGGAGTCTACCACCAGCACCAGAACTAAGCGAACTCTACCGCAGATGGCAGTTACTCTACACAGGAGTTCATCAACGCCTGGGTAGCCATCAACGGATAAAAGTACATTCACAAGACATAACCAATATTTCTATCAATGACTTCGATGAAGTGTGTCAACAGCTACAAGTGAATATTAATACTTGGTTGAGATTTGAGTCATTTCAGAATATTGAACGGAAGTTGCGAACTCTACTCAGTTGTCATGATGAAATTAGAGTAATTATTGAAACAAATATAGTTCTACTGCATCGCTTGCCTTGGCATCTGTGGCATTTTTTTGAAGATTACTCGAAAGCGGAATTAGCTTTGAGCAATCATGAGTATGAATCTCCTCAGCTATTACAAAAATCTCCTACAGGTAAAGTCAAAATTTTAGCAATTCTAGGCAATAGGGTTGGTATTGATATTGAGAAAGACGCCTCTTTGTTACAAGGTGTGACAGATGCCAAAACCACCTTTCTTATAGAACCAACACGGCAAACACTTGATGAGTACTTATGGAATCAGGATTGGGATATTCTATTTTTTGCCGGACATAGCAATAGTCTCGCTGACGGAGAAATTGGGGAAATCTGCATCAATCAAACAGAAAGTTTAACAATCTCGCAGTTGAAAAATGGACTTAAGGCAGCAATTAGACGCGGTTTACAACTGGCAATTTTCAATTCTTGTGACGGAATTGGTTTAGGAAGAAATTTAGCTGATTTAAACATTCCCCAAATGATTGTAATGCGGGAAGGAGTACCAGATTTAATAGCACAGGAATTTTTAAAAAACTTTCTTACCGCCTTTGCAGATAACAAACCATTTTACTTGGCTGTGCGAGAAGCGCGAGAAAGACTTCAAGGATTGGAAAATGAATTTCCTTGTGCTAGTTGGTTGCCAGTCATCTGTCAAAATCCTACGACTGTTCCTACTACCTGGCAAGAACTGCGTGGCAATTTTTCTGATACTAAATTTGTGGGTAAAGTTTCGACAAAAGATAAAATTGCGACATCAAAATCTAAATTTTGGAATGTACTACTTAGTACTTTGATTGTGGCTGTTTCAACGGTAGGTTTGAGATATTTGGGAGTCTTTGAGAAAATCGAACTGCAAAGTTTCGATCAAATTCTACGGTTGCGACCTAAAGAAGACCCAGATCCAAGGTTGATAATTGTAGAAATTACTGAAAAAGATATTCAATCACGACAAGAGATGACCAAAGGACTGAAATCCATTTCGGATAGTACGTTAGCTAAATTGCTCAACAAATTACAAAAGTATCAACCGCGAGTTGTTGGACTGGATATTTATAGAGATTTAGCTGACCCCCCAAACAAATCAAATCTAATACAACTTCCGACTGAACTTAATAAAGATAATGTTGTTATTGTCTGCAAAAGCAGCGATAGTAAATATGACTCCCAAGGTGTTAAACCTCCGAAAGATGTACCTGTAGAACGTCAGGGTTTTACTGATGCAATTAAAGACCCAGATGGTATCGTCCGTCGGCAAATTTTGATGATGGCACAAGAGCCTTCTTCGACTTGTACAACGCCTTATTCGCTCTCGTTGCAATTAGTTGCTCGTTACTTATCTTATGAAAATATTAAACCTAAATTTAATGAAGATTATGTACAGTTTGGCTCTAAAGTATTTAAACGTTTAAAACCTAGTCGCAGTGGTGCTTATCAACAAGGAGTTGATTTAGGTGGAAATCAAATACTTGTCAATTATCGTAATACAGATTATCAGAGAGTTTCCCTTAATGATGTATTGAGCGATCAATTCGATCGTAAATCTCTGAAAGATAAGCTAGTTCTCATTGGAGTGACAGCTAATACAGTCAGCGATACTTGGTCAACTCCCTACAGTACTGCACAGCAAGATTACCAAGAGATATCAGGGATATTTATACAAGCACAAATGGTTAGCCAAATTTTGAGTGCAGTTTTAGACCAACGTCCAATTCTTTGGGTTTTGCCTTACTGGGGCGATATCCTTTGGATATGCGGTTGGTCTGTAGTTGGGAACCTAATTATTTGGCGGGTGCGATCGCTCTCACATCAGGGATGCGCCATTTTTGTTACAGTTGTTATATTATATGGAGTCTGTGCGATCGCTCTTTTAAAACAAGGGCTATGGTTGCCATTTATTCCTTCTGCCTTTGCCCTGGTTTTAAGCGGTGTTTTAGTTATATTTATTCAAAATCGCCGAGAATTTTCCACTACTCCACAATCATTAGGTAACAGTGGCGAAGAGGTCAATTAAAACGTTTGTCAACGTCATAAATCCGTGATTAACCTCGCCTTGCGGAGTATAAATTGCAGTACAGTTTCTTCACGGGTAATAATATCAACTCTGCCATCCATACCCAATTGAATTTGACATTTCTTTGTACTGCGACCTAAAGCAAGTTTCTCTGGTTCAATTGTGACTTCGTAAAAAGCACCTACAGCAGTTGCTTTTGGGATAGAGTTCGTATCAGCATCAGCATCGTTTTTTTGCGAACTAACAGCATCAGGGGAAATCGCTTTTACTTGGCCATTGAGAGTACCGTAATCAGGATAAGGACAAGCTGTGACTCGCATTTGCACCTTTTGTCCGACTTTTATCTTACCTTTTTCCTGAGAACCGACAGCTGCTTTGATAACTAAAGGTGCATGACTAGGAACAATTTGCACAACTTCCTCTCCAGCCCGGAGAGTTTGACCGGGATTTCTCAAATTTAACTTGGAAATAATCCCGTCTGCTGTAGCGGTAATAGTAGTTTGCTTCAGGTCAATTTCAGCTTGTTTGAATTCGCTAGTATCGCGCTCTAATTGTTTTTCCGTTTCAATTTTCTGTTTGAGAAGTACTTGAAGTTCTCTTTCTAAGGATGCTTTATTCACTTCCCCAGAGGCTTTTTCTTCAGCAATGCGTTCAGTCGCCATTGCTACCTCTGCATTGCTGGGATTGAGAACTGCTTGAGCGCGATCGCGTTTGGCAATAGCCCCATTCACAGCTTGTTTTAGCCGTTCATTTGTTTTTTCTTGGGCTTTATAAGTGGCTTTTTGCGCCTGTACAGCTTGTTGTTGCTGTTTGACAGCCAGTTCTACTTCTTCAAGTTGATCGCGCGATAATGCCCCTTGTTTAGCGGCGCTGTCATATCGGTTCTGCTTTGATGTCGCTGCTCCTAAAGCCGCCTCAGTCGCATGGAGATTAGCTAGTGCTGATTGTAACTGTGCTTGCCCTGCATATAATTCTTCTTGAGCCATTTTGACATTGGCTGATGCTTCTTGAAGTTCAGTGATACTGGTAATTTTTTTGTCTTGATGAGCGCGATCGCGTCCCTGCAATTCCGCTTTAGCAGAGGCGATAGTCCGATTGGTGCGATCGCTTTCAGCTCGAATTTGACTATTTATTGCATTTATTTGCGGAACAGTTTGAATTAGTTGTAACCTAGCTTGTTGAATATTGGTTTGCAACTGGTTTTTTTTAGTTTGCAGTCGAGAATCGTCAATAGTGGCAATTTTATCTCCTTTTTGCAGCGTTTGATTTTCTTTGACGTAAATCTGCATTACCTGTCCTTCTGTCGCCGCCTGTACAATTGGCAATTCACCCGCAGGACGAATAACCGCTTGCCCTTTGACCGTAACTTTATATTTAACAACCGCAGCTACAGGAACAGCTAACGCCAAGGCAAACACGATAAATAGTCCGCCAAATGTAGTCCAACGACTAATTGGTGGGAGAAACTCGTTGTCTTGAACTAAGGGTAAAAAATTTGTTTGAGGGTTACTAATCATAAGTGCTGAATATATATAATTTCCATTAACTAATTCCGAATAACTAAAGAAGATTTCAACCCATTGTTATTAAGATAAATCTCATCAATAAAGCTTAAATGCTCTCCAGGGATATGACGCAATTCTTCTGGAGTTCCTTGAGTTTTTAGGTGTCCATTTTCAAGTAAAACAATCCAATCAGCCCGTTTGATAACTTGAGGGCGGTGGCTAATCATAATTGTGGTTTTACCTTGACGGTGAGCAAGTAATCTATCCAAAACTTGAGTTTCACTTACTGGATCAAGAGCGCCAGTGGATTCATCTAAAATTAATACAGGTGGGTCAGTAACAATGGCTCTAGCTATAGCTAATCTCTGCCTTTGTCCGCCAGAAAGATTTGCACCAAATTCGCCTAAAACAGTTTGATATTTATCGGGTAATTTACTAATGAATTCATCTGCACCAGCAATATGGCAAGCTTTGACTATATTTTCAAAACTAATATTGGGATAACTAAAGCGAAAATTGTCAACAATCGAACGGCTCCAAAAATGAGGTTCTTGGGGAACTAATACGACTTGCTGCCGCAAACATTCTAAAGATAAGTCTTGCTGGTTATATAAGCCATAACGAATATTACCAGATTGGACTTGATATAAACCAGTAATTAATTTGCCAAGAGAGCTTTTTCCACAGCCAGATTGACCGATTAAGGCTATTACTTGACCACCAGGGATGGTTAAAGAAAAATTTTCTAACAGGTCAGTTCTACCAGCATGGTGAAAGTTAATTTGAGAACAAATAATATCTGCGTTCCCAGAAATTTCTGCCCAAGGTTTTTTAAAGTCATTTTCATCTTCTGGCGTAGCATCTATCACCTCTGTCAAGCGTTGAACGACAATTTGAGCAGTGATAAATTGATCAATTAGCCCGACTACTGACCCTAAAAACCCAAGAAAGCTGCCACTCATCCCACTGTATGCCAGCAGTTGACCGATGGATAATGTCTGATTAATCACCAAGCTAGAACCTAACCAGAGTATGCCAATACTCGTCAATTTGGAAAGAATACTAGTGACTGTGCTGCTGTAAAGTCCCAACTTCATCGTAGTCCAGCCTAAGTTTGCAATGCGACCAAAATTTGTCTGATACTCTTGCCAAGCTTGCGGAGTTGCTTGGGTGGTTTTGAGGACTTGAACACCGCGAAAGGTTTCGACTAAGAAGCCTTGATTTTCCGTTCCTTTAACGATGAGGCTGCGGGTTTTTTGGCGCAAGGCGGGAAGAAAAAGCAGGTTGACTCCTGTGACAATGATAAAGGCGGCGACGGAAGCTAGAGTCAGTTCCCAACTATAGAAAAGCATGAAACCCAAGGATACCAGAGCCACAAAAAATTGACTGGGTAAACCAAGGACAATTTGGGAAACGAGATTATTGATGGTATGAACATCTGCAATCCGGCTAACGACTTCTCCACTGCGACGTGCTTCAAAATATGATAGGGGTAAGCGCAACAGTTTTCGCCCGTATTCTAGAATTAGCCCGTATTGCAACCGTTGACCAAAATGACCAATCAGGTGAGATTGTACCAAACCAATGGCATTTTGAATTAGGTTCATGGCAATGACGCCAATTGCCACCGTTGTCAGCAGTTGGGTATCTCCCCGCACTAGCACGTCATCGGTGAGGAGTTGCATCATTAAAGGGGAAGCCAGGGACAACAGCCCGATCGCAAAGTTAATGGCGATCGCCTGAATCAGCAGGTTACGATAGGGTAATATCCGGGCAATGAAGCGCCCAAAACCGCCAATTTTATCTTCTACTTGCTCATAGAAGCGGCTGTCGTCTGGCATCAGCAGCAGCATCACACCATCACTCCAACCCGCCATTAACTCTTTTAAGGTGAGATAACGGATACCAAATGCCGGGTCAGAGATAATACATTTTTTCCCTTTTATACCGTAAAATACCACCCAGTGGTAGCCTTTCCAGTGAATGATCGCGGGTAAAGGGACTTCATTTAATTTCTCAAGTACTTCTGGAGTGGCTTGGACTTGACGAGCATGGAATCCTAGAGTTTCTGCTCCCCGTCTTAAACCTAGCAACGTGGTTCCCCGCGAACCTGTGCCTACTGCTTCTCGCACGCGGTTCATGGCAAAGGTGCGTCCGTAATGTTTGGCAACTGTGGCTAGGCTTGCTGCACCACAGTCTTCTTCACTATGTTGCAATATGCTGTGGTATTTCATTGTTTAATGATTAAAGTAAGTAAACAGTGAATAGTTATCATTCAAAAGTGAATAACTACTAACTGAGTTATTGATATTCTGAAAGTAACTGATAGCTAAACACTGTTAATACTATCTGAGAAATGTATACTCGAAGGTAGCTTTACCATTGCGTAAAATTGCTTTATCTATCGTGTAGGATAGAGGAAACTTAATACCCGGATTTCTCACAAGCGGTGCGATCGCTATCACCCAAACCTTTATCCAGCTTAGATTTTGAGCGTTTTAGGCACTGCACGAATCACAACACTATGTCAACGGGATATTTTATCTCAAGTCTAAGTTGCATAAGCGTTTTGGGCTATTCGTTTAAATCTTTGTGAGAAATCCGGGTTATACTGTCTTTTGAAATATCCGTTGGGAGACTAGAGTATAGTTAAATCTATCCTACACGCAAGAGGGAAGCTATATTGTCGTTAGTACCCCCGTCTCTATAACTCCCTGTGAGAATAGGGTATGATCCTGGACCGAACTGCCCCAGAAATCCCTGATAGTTGGGGTCTCTAAATAAGTTCCATGTACCCCGAACAATTTGAATAGATGAGATTTGATCGTTGAAATTATCACCAACGTACCTAACACCATCATTTCCTGCTGCATTAACCCCCAGACTACCACCGTTATATCCTGGATTTGTAAACAAAATTACATCTGGGTCGGGGCCGTTAATATAGCCATCACCACCACTACAGGTAGCTGCCACCTCATCGTTTATTTCCTTCACTGCGCTGAAACTTAATTCTGTTAATGTTTGATTGTTCATATCTACTCCGTTGTTGTTGATGTTAGACATTGTTTCTCTCCTGAGTTTTAGATTGGGGTTTTAACTGAAGGTAAGTTTGTTTTCTTCCTTCTGATTCTTAATTGGTAGCAGTGAGATTAGTTTATTCACTGTGAGAAATTAGAGGTTTTTTAGCTGAACCTTCTGATTCTTAATTGGTAGCAGTGAGATGAGTTTATTCACTATCTGGAGCCGCTGAGAGGACTCCGGATAAGCGCAAAGCAAGGCATAGCCTTGATTGGCAAGAAAAATAACGTATAAGTTTTGAGCTTTCAATGACGGTTAGCTTAATATATTTTTACCTAATTCCAATTTCAACTGCATTATTCTTGACAAAAATGCTTATTTAGTACTTATTTTTTAGTTTCTTGTAAGTCATGCCAGTAGCGAGAAATTTGCTGATATCCCAATACGGTTCAGTTAAGCCAGAAAAATAAATTTGCGTAGGTTGGGTTGAGGAACGAAACCCAACATTTACGGGCTTCATTTAATTTCTCTAGTAGTTCTGGAGTGGCTTGAACTTGACGAGCATGGAATCCCAAGGTTTCTGCTCCCCGTCTTAAACCTAGCAACGTGGTTCCCCGCGAACCTGTGCCTACTGCTTCTCGCACGCGGTTCATGGCAAAGGTGCGTCCGTAATGTTTGGCAACTGTGGCTAGGCTTGCTGCACCACAGTCTTCTTCACTATGTTGCAATATGCTGTGGTATTTCATTGTTTAATGATTAAAGTAAGTAAACAGTGAATAGTTATCATTCAAAAGTGAATAACTACTAACTGAGTTATTGATATTCTGAAAGTAACTGATAGCTAAACACTGTTAATACAGCACTTCCGGCAGCTATGAGGTACATCCTCAAATTTGAAAGCTTTGATAGGAGAGGGCAAGGAGAAAAACTGTATTGCATAATAGCCGGAAGCGCTGTACTATCTGAGAAATGTATACTCGAAGGTCGCTTTCCCATTGCGTAAAATTGCTTTATCTATCGTGTAAGTAGGTAGACGCTAAAAAACACAACTAGATTAAGAAATCTAAATCGCTTAAAAGCTTATGTTCAAAGCGTTTCTGGTGCTTTACATAAGTTTAGGTTGGTTGGTTTAATTTTGCCTACCTACTTAGCGCTCTTCCATCACTCTCAGAAAACAATAATCGAAGCAGAAACCTAAAACTATGACTCAATAAAGGTTTGAGGCTTTATTTTCTAATATAAATTCAAAAATGTAGCCAAAACTCGGAAAGTGGAGTCTCATAAGCCTTGCAGCGATTGCTTCCTGCAAGACTGATGGAAGCAGCGTTAGGATAGAGGGAAGTTATACTGTCTTTTGAAATATCCGTTGGGAGACTAGAGTATAGTTAAATCTATCCTACACGGAAGAGGGAAGCTATATTGTCGTTATTACTCCCTGTGAGAAGAGGGTATGATCCTGGACCGAGCTGCCCCAGAAATCCCTGATAGTTAGGGTCGCTAAAGAAGTTCCATGTACCCCGAACAATGTTAACAGATGAGATTTGATCGTTGAAATTATCACCAACGTACCTAACACCATCATTTATTACTGCATTAACCGCCAGACTACCACCGTTATATCCTGGATTTGTAACCAAAATTACATCTGGGTCGGGGCCGTTAATATAGCCATCACCACCACTACAGGTAGCTGCCACCTCATCGTTTATTTCCTTCACTGCGCTGAAACTTAATTCTGTTAATGTTTGATTGTTCATATCTACTCCGTTGTTGTTGATGTTAGACATTGTTTCTCTCCTGAGTTTTAGATTGGGGTTTTAACTGAAGGTAAGTTTGTTTTCTTCCTTCTGATTCTTAATTGGTAGCAGTGAGATTAGTTTATTCACTGTGAGAAATTAGAGGTTTTTTAGCTGAACCTTCTGATTCTTAATTGGTAGCAGTGAGATGAGTTTATTCACTATCTGGAGCCACTGAGAGGACTCCGGATAAGCGCAAAGCAAGGCAGTATAAGTTTTGAGCTTTCAATGACGGTTAGCTTAATATATTTTTACCTAATTCCAATTTCAACTGCATTATTCTTGACAAAAATGCTTATTTAGTACTTATTTTTTAGTTTCTTGTAAGTCATGCCAGTAGCGAGAAATTTGCTGATATCCCAATACGGTTCAGTTAAGCCAGAAAAATAAATTTGCGTAGGTTGGGTTGAGGAACGAAACCCAACATTTACGGGCTTCATTTAATTTCTCTAGTAGTTCTGGAGTGGCTTGAACTTGACGAGCATGGAATCCCAAGGTTTCTGCTCCCCGTCTCAAACCTAACAAGGTGGTTCCCCGCGAACCTGTTCCCACTGCTTCTCGCACCCGGTTGAGGGTAAAGGTGCGTCCATAGTGTTTAGCAACTGTCGCTAGGCTTGCTGCACCACAGTCTTCCTCACTATGCTGCAATATGCTTTGATATTTCATTGTTTAATTACTTAAGTTTTTGATGCCGTAGAGGCAACACGATTAATACGGATATTCAACTGCCTCAGAAATCTATATTCTGAGGCAGCTTTGCCCTCTAAATAAAAATCACTAGAAAGTTTAGAGGGAAGTCAAATATACGCTCTTATTGAACGTTTCTTTTTGCTGACGAAATGACATCATTATATACCCCTCCATTTAAATTGCTGAGGTTAGAATATTCTCCTGGCCCCAAGATTATACCTGAACCACTGAAGTTAGCATCTGACCAAAATACCCATTGACCAGAAAAGACTTTAATTGATGATATTTGATCGTTAAAACCCTGGAAATCCGGGACATCATAATCAAAAATATTTGAAGCAGTTCCTGAGAAATCTGCATCCGTAAATACTTGCGCTGAAGCACCACCCTGAATGGCAGCAGCTGTTTCACAGCTGAGTTCTTGAAAAGGTCTATCGTTGTTCATATCTATTCCGTAGTTATTGATGTTAGACATTGTTTCTCTCCTGAATCCAAAATTGGAACTTTAACTGAAGGTAATCGCTGGTTGATTAACTCTTCCTGATTTTTAATTGGTAGCAATGACATAATTTTATTCACTGTTATAAATCAGGCATTCTGGACTGGTTTTACCTTCTAATTTTTAATTGGTAGCAGTCACATGATTTTATTCACTTGATTCAGTAACGCTAATTTGATAAAATGCCCAGTTGCATATAAGTTAATTGTTCTAATACCTGTACTCTTAATTATGGATTCCAAGGTAAACTTCCTTTTCTATAGGAGAGTGCAATGTCTTTTAGAACTATGCATTTGGACTGGTTGCAAGGTCTAGGAATTGCCATTGTCAGTGCGATCGCCTTGTATGCAAATATCTCAGTTGCCCAAATCATCCCAGATGTTACTCTGCCAAATAATTCCAACGTCACATTAGAGAACAACACTTTCAAAATCACCGGAGGAAGTCAAGCAAGGGGTAATCTGTTTCACAGCTTTAAAGATTTTTCTGTTCCTACTGGCTCGGAGGCATTTTTTAACAATCCTGCCAACATTCAAAACATTATTAGCCGAGTTACAGGAAATTCTATCTCTAATATTGATGGTTTAATCCGAGCCAACGGCACAGCTAACCTGTTCCTAATTAATCCCAATGGTATTATCTTTGGTGAGAATGCTCGGTTAAATATTGGTGGTTCCTTTTTTGCCACATCTGCCAATAGTATGAAATTTGCTGATGGATTTGAATTTAGTGCCAAAAATCCTCAGTCTGCACCCTTATTAACTATTAGCGTGCCTGTTGGTTTGCAATTTGAGGCGAATTCTAGTTTAATTCAAGTACAGGGTAATGGTCAGGGAAAAAGAGATGTTGATTCTCCCATCATTGATACACAAGATGCGTTGCGGGTGCAACCTGATAAAACTTTAGCGTTAGTCGGTGGAGATATTAGTTTAACAGGGGCAACGCTGAAAACTGCTGGCGGACGGATAGAATTAGGCAGTGTCGCAGGAAATGGTTTAGTTAGTCTCACGGCTACTAATAAAGGTTTTGCCTTGGGTTATGATGGTGTGCAAAATTTTGGGAATATTCAATTATCCCAACAGGCAACCGCCGATGCTAGTGGAGAAGGTTCTGGTGATATTAAGATCGAAACTGGTAGATTGTCAGTAAGTGGGGATAGTGGACTTTATGCTACAACTAGCGGGCAAGGTAGTGCAGGTAGTATTAAGATTAATGCCTCCAATGCTGTGAGCTTCGTCGATGGGGGGGGAGCCTTTAGCTGGGTAAATAGCAACGCTAGGGGTGATGGTGGCAACATCAACATTGATACAGGCATACTTTCTGTTAAAAACGGTGCCCAACTGTTAACCAGAACTTACGGTGCAGGAAAGGCAGGCAGTGTAATCATTAATGCAACTGATACAGTTTTTTTAACAGGATTTAGAGACAATACCCAACCAACTATCGGTAGCGATGTTGTTGGAAACAGTACTGGCAATGGAAATGAGATTACAATCAAGGCAAATTCTATTGTTCTTGATAATGAGGCGATTGTCGCTGCAAGTATCCTCAATGGAAAGGGAAAGGATGGAAATCCCGCTCAAGCTGGGAATGTTACTTTGGAAGCGAGGGAGCAAGTTTCCTTGAAAAACAACACTCGCGTTTATAGCGAAGTGGGTTCCAATTCATTCGGTAATGGTGGAAGTATCAACATCAAATCGCCGGAAGTATCTTTAGACAATAGCGTATTTTTAATTACCCAAATTCGAAAGAATGGTAAGGGTAAGGCAGGTGATATTAATATCGAAACTGGCAGATTGTCAGTAAGTGGGGATAGTGGACTTTATGCTACAACTAGCGGGCAAGGTAGTGCAGGTAGTATTAAGATTAATGCCTCCAATGCTGTGAGCTTCGTCGATGGGGGGGGAGCCTTTAGCTGGGTAAATAGCAACGCTAGGGGTGATGGTGGCAACATCAACATTGATACAGGCATACTTTCTGTTAAAAACGGTGCCCAACTGTTAACCAGAACTTACGGTGCAGGAAAGGCAGGCAGTGTAATCATTAATGCAACTGATACAGTTTTTTTAACAGGATTTAGAGACAATACCCAACCAACTATCGGTAGCGATGTTGTTGGAAACAGTACTGGCAATGGAAATGAGATTACAATCAAGGCAAATTCTATTGTTCTTGATAATGAGGCGATTGTCGCTGCAAGTATCCTCAATGGAAAGGGAAAGGATGGAAATCCCGCTCAAGCTGGGAATGTTACTTTGGAAGCGAGGGAGCAAGTTTCCTTGAAAAACAACACTCGCGTTTATAGCGAAGTGGGTTCCAATTCATTCGGTAATGGTGGAAGTATCAACATCAAATCGCCGGAAGTATCTTTAGACAATAGCGTATTTTTAATTACCCAAATTCGAAAGAATGGTAAGGGTAAGGCAGGTGATATTAATATCGAAACTGGCAGATTGTCAGTAAGTGGGGATAGTGGACTTTATGCTACAACTAGCGGGGAAGGTAGTGCAGGTAGTATTAAGATTAATACCGATAGTGAGTTGCTTCTTAAAGATAGAGCGCAAATAACTGTCAGCAGTACAAGTAAGAGTGAAGCAGGTAATTTAACAGTAAATGCTAACTCTATCCGTCTTGACAACAGCGCAAAAATAAGCGCTGACACTACAGGAGGTGGTGGAGATATCTTTCTCAACTCACCTCTACTATTATTACGTCGAGGTAGCAGCATCACCACTAATGCCAGTGGTAATGATATCTCTGGCGGTAATATTATCATTGATGGCAAAAATGGCTTTATCGTGGCTGTTCCCAATGAAAATAGCGACATTAGAGCAGATTCTGCTAATTTCCGTGGCGGGAATATCACCATCAAAAATATTGCAGGTATCTTTGGCATTCAGTCCCGAAATCAGCCTTCGCTAAACACAAGCGATATCACTGCCACAGGCGCAACTCCTGATTTAAGTGGCAATATAGAAATTACTCCGCCTGATGTAAATCCTAGTAACGGCTTAGTCGAACTCCCAATTAATCTAGCTGATGCTTCTAGGCAAATTTCCAATGCCTGTACGCCTGGAACTCGGCAATTCCAAAATACATTTGTAGCAACAGGACGCGGCGGATTACCCATCAGTCCTACTGAACCATTACAAGATTCAAGTACTGTGTCTGCGTGGGTGAAATTAAGACCAAAATCAGAAAACTTGGCAAACACAACGACTCAGCCAAAATCAACAGCAGTTTCAACTACTTCTCAAATTGCTAGTGCAACTCCAATTGTAGAAGCTTCTGGTTGGTTAGTTGATAGTAAAGGAAATTTACAGCTAGTAGCACAAGTTCCTCAATTCAACCCTCACAGCCCTTGGAAAACTTCTGTTTCTTGTCCCGTATCTCAGTGAGGTGTGAAATATGGCAAAACTTCAGTTTGTAAAACGAGTAGTTAGATTTGCGCTAACTCCCGTAGTCCTATTTACCCTTGCTGTTTTTTTGACTATTATTCCTAGCACATTTGCTAAACAACTCCAGACAAATTCACCAAACAGGTTTCACATTCAAACCAATAAACTCCCAGCCACAACACCACAGCCACTTCTTGAGCAAGGAGAAGCACTTTATCAAACTGGACGCTTTACTGAAGCCGTAATTATTTTACAACAAGCTGTCCGTACCTATCAACGAGAACATAATAACCTTGCACAAGCCGCAGCGCTGACTAACCTCTCTCTTATATACCAGCAACTTGGTTTGTGGAAAGAAGCTGATGCAACTATCGACAATAGCTTAAATTTACTTGGCTGGGATGAAAAAAATCAAAAGTTAAATGTCAATAATCCAAAATCCGAATTGTGGGAAATTCTGGCACAAACTCTTAATATCCAGGGCGAATTGCAACTAGCACAGGGACAAACTGATGCATCTGTGAAAATATCACAAGAAGCAGAGCAAATCTGGAAGAAATTAAATGATAATGCTGGAGTAACGCGCAGCCTTATTAACCAAGCACAAGCTCTACGAGTTGCTGGTTTTTACCGCCGTAGCTTAGATATATTGAATGAAGTATCCCAACAATTAATTTCCCAACCTGACTCCCTTGTAAAAGTAACAGCTTTGCGATCGCTTGGCAATGTCCAGCAGCAATTAGGTGAACTTGAGCAATCCCAGAAAAACTTACAACAAAGCTTAGAAATCGCTCAACGTCTGCAACTGCCTCTAGAAATTAGTTTGACAGAGTTTAGCCTCGGTAATACTGCTAGGTCGTTAAGTAATATTAAAGGTGCGATCGCTCATTATGAAAATGCTGCAAAAATTGCACCAAACCCTCTGGCCAAAGTTCAAGCCCTGATTAATCAGCTGAGTTTGCTGGTCGAAAACGAACGCATCACTGAAGCAAAATCATTAATACCCACAATCCAATCTCAAGTCCCGAATCTGCCTACCAATCAAGCTGGTATTTACGCACGGATCAATTTTGCTCAGACTTTGACCACAATTGGTAACAAAAAAGACATTGCAGAGATGTTGGCAACTAGCGTTCAACAAGCCAAAATCATCGGCGATGAACGTGCCGAATCTTATGCACTGGGCAGCTTGGGAGAAGTTTACGAGCAAAACCAACAATTGCAAGAAGCACAAGATTTGACGCAGCAAGCATTATTTATCGCTCAAAAAATTGATGCCTCAGATATAGCTTATCGCCTTGAGTGGCAGTTAGGACGTTTGCTCAAAGCACAGGGCAATATCCCAGCCGCCATATCTGCTTATGATGCTGCTGTAACAACTCTTCAGTCTCTTCGCAGCGATTTAGTTGCGGTTAATCGAGAGGTACAGTTCAATTTTCGCGATCGCATAGAACCTCTTTATCGGCAGTCTGTAGAGTTGATTTTACAAGAGAAAGGACAAGGAAAACCAGATTTAGATAAAGCACGTCAGCGAATTGAAGCCTTGCAAGTTGCAGAACTCGATAATTTTTTCCGAGAAGCTTGCTTGAGTAACCAATTTGTGGTGTTGGACAAAGTAGTAGACCGCGACAACCCGAATACTGCTATTTTATACCCGATTATTCTAGATAATTATTTAGAAATTATTATCAAACTTCCTAATAAAACATTGATGCATAAAACTTCTCAAGTCAAACGTCAGCAAGTAGAGCAAGTTATTACAAAAATCCGAGAGACAATAGTCGAACCTGATGCTAATCTGCAATTTCAAGCAGTTTCTCAACAGCTTTATAACTGGTTAATTAAACCAGTTGAAACAGACCTCAAAAATGGGAAAGTTAATACTCTAGTCTTTATTCCAGATGGGTTGCTGCGAAATATACCGATGTCTGCATTATATAATGGCAAAGAGTATTTAGTCCAAAAATACTCTATAGCTATTAGCCCCGGACTGCAACTATTTACTCCCAAACCTTTAGCACACAAAAAATTAAATGCCCTGCTTGGAGGACTATCACAACCACCCAAAAGTGAAAAGTTTGCACCACTGCCCAACGTTAAGATTGAACTGAAATTAATTCAAGAATCAGGCGTATCGACAACTACATTATTGGATAAAAATTTTACCAGTACAAATTTAGCAAAAACTATCAACGCTCAAGCTTTTAGAGTTGTTCACTTGGCAACTCATGGGCAATTTAGCTCTAAAGCAAAAGACACTTTTATCCTGGCAGCCGATGGACGTATCAATGTGAGTGAATTAGATAGTTTGCTCAAAAGTAGAGAGCAAAAACGAACAGAAGCGGTTGAATTACTTGTTTTGAGTGCTTGCGAAACAGCAGCAGGAGACAACCGAGCTGCATTAGGATTAGCAGGAGTTGCCCTGCGTGCTGGTGCGCGGAGTACTTTAGCCTCCCTATGGCAAATTGGCGATAACTCTACAGCTTTATTGATTGAGGAATTTTACCACCAGTTAGTGACTGGTAAAACTACGGCAGAAGCTTTGCATTTTGCTCAATTAAAATTACTTGAAGCTCCTGAATATAACCGTCCGATGTACTGGGCCCCCTACGTTATAGTTGGTAATTGGTTGTAAAAATCCAGGCTTATAGATACGAATGGCACTAAGTTAAAATACAGCCTTTGTCCTGACTGGTTCCCAGCGTAGAAGCTGGGAACTCATTCTGGGAGGCTCCGCCTAGGGTGTTGACTTTGTACCTTTTTAAGGGATTTTTCTTCATGCAGTTTATGTGCCAGGACTTACGCAAAATCATGAAAAAACGAACCACAGAGGGCGCAGAGGACACGGAGAAATAAGAGTTTCAGAAAGCTCTTGCGTAAGTCCTATGTGCGATCGAACTTCGCAGAAAATAAGGTTTTTCTTTTCGAGAGGGTAGATTGCCATTTAATCTAACTCCCGACGGCCTTCCAATGCCCTCGCCAAAGTAACTTCATCTGCGTACTCCAAATCGCCACCTACAGGTAAACCAAAAGCAATCCGCGTCACCTTGGTAAATGGTTTCAATAGCTGACCGATATACAAGGTTGTTGTCTCCCCTTCTACACTCGGACTAATTGCCAGAATTACTTCTTGAGGTTTTTGCTGACTCACCCGGCGCTGCAAAGCTAGTATATTCAACTGATCTGGGCCAATTCCATCAATTGGCGAAATCACCCCGCCCAAAACGTGATACTTACCTTTGTATTCGCGGGTTTTTTCTAACGCAATCACATCACGAGGATCTGCAACAACACAGATAGTGTTATTGTCACGGTTGGCATTGCGGCAAATTTCACAAACAGGTTCAGCAGATAAGTGAAAGCAAACAGAACACAAGCCTATCTGTTTTTTTGCCTCAATTAAAGCTTGCGCCAAAGCTTCTACTTCTGCTTCTGGTCGCTTCAAAATATGCAAAGCCAGTCGTTGGGCACTTTTGGGGCCAACTCCCGGTAGGCGTTGCAATTGTTCAATTAACCGTGCTAAAGGGCGTGCGTAAACCGTTGTCTTGTCTCCAGAATGTTTTCACTTTAACTATGATGACATTTTTTGAGTACTTCCATCAGGCGCAACACTTCCAACTCGCGATCGCTCAGTTCTGGACTTTGCAGCCGCTCTGCTAGTTTTGTGTCCACAGCAAGATATACGGTTGTTTGCTGTAAACCTTAGTTTGAAAACACGCCCTAGCTAAAACTTATCCTAACCACTCAGGATTTTTGGCTGTACTATCAAATTGGTTAGTGGTTTTAAACAGTTCATATTGACCTTTGAGAGCAGCTTGGCGAGTCCGATTCAGTAATGCTCTAACTTGCTCCTGGCTCATGGGTGTAAAAGTACGTACTGCCTCGAAAGCCTGGTTTAAGATGGGCATACTTTCAATGCCTGTAATCACCGTTGAAGTTGGCAGATTCATCGCGTAATGCAGACATTCGATCGGTTTGACCACATTGCTTTTGAGAATGTTTTGGTCGCCCATTGATTTCATCCCCAGTACAGCAATTCCGTCTTCAACCAGTCTGGGTAAAACTTGCCTCTCAAAACTGCGGAAATGCGCATCCATAACATTTAACGGCATCTGCACTGCATCAAAACGGAAGTTGTTTTGATTGGCAACTTCCAACATTCTCAGATGTACTAAAGGGTCTTTGTGTCCAGTAAAGCCTATGTAGCGAATCTTGCCAGCTTTTTGTGCTTCCACCACTGCTTCCATCGCACCACCAGGGGCAAAAATCCGGTCTGGGTCTTCCATGCGAATAACTTCATGATGCTGCAACAAATCAATGTGGTCTGTTTGCAAACGTTTTAAAGATTCATCAATTTGTTGAGCAGCCGCCGCCTTTGTGCGACCGTCGATTTTAGTCATCAGAAAAGCTTTTTGACGATAACCATTTTGCAGAGCTTTACCCATGCGAATTTCGCTACCTCCATTATGGTAATCCCAGCTATTGTCCATAAAATTGATCCCGCGATCGAGAGCAGTACGGATCAGATTAATACCCTCTTGTTCATCTTTTGGTCTACCAATATGATGACCACCTAGACCAATTACAGATATTTGTTCTTTGGTGCGTCCTAGTTGCCTGTAAAGCATTTCCCCTTTTTTAATCTGGAGTGGGCTAGACTGATTTTGCGCTAAAACCTGTTTGGTTAAACCTTGTAAAGCAAATACCCCAGCTCCACCTAAACCAGAAGCAGAAACTACCTTCAGTAAATTTCGTCTGCTAATATCCACAAATTTATCCTTTGATCGCAGTATGAGAACTTTCTTTCATAGCTTTGCATGGAGCAAAATTCGTTGCTTCTAACTGTTGAAGGATAAAGGCAGTGAAATAGAGATAGATTTTTGATGGAGGGAAGGGACTTCCAAATAAAAAAATATTCAATTATTGATTGTGGGGTGGGCAACATGAGCGCCCAGTTTATATATATGGCGCTCATGTTGCCCACCCCACAAGATTGGATAATTTATTTCTTGGAGTTCCCCAAGATAATAGAAAAATATTCCATCGTTGTGTAAGCAGAAGAAGCATTGGAGACATCGGCAGCAGAGAAAGAATCTGATAGTCGTATTCCCGATCTTATTTCAGTGGTTCAAATGTCAACTCAAACACAATACCTTAGCAGTAAAGTTTTAATTGAGAATTGTTTCTAAAACTTGGCAAATACTATTTGTATTGATAAATATTTATTGCAAGATTTATAAACATTTGGTGCGTAGTTCAGGAGTTGAGAAAATCCAGAAAATTTCTTTAGAAAAATCGTAATTTTAAACTTGATTGCGATAATACGTTTAGGTAATTCAAACCTGTTTATCTTAAACTATTAAAGTTCCCCGTACTAAACATGAGTAGGATCAATGACTGCTTCATCACCAGAAAATTCAATCAGCTCATCAAGTACTCATACTTTAGATATAGCTAGGCAAGAGTATCAATATAACTACGTCCATATTCCATCTATTGCGATGCTGGATCGGCTTTCTCTTGCGGAAGAGTTCGCGACTAACTGGTATTTTTTATTAGCCCAGCAGTTACGAGTTGTGTTTATCAATACCTTGATTGTCAACAGAGGCAATCAAGGTTCTAAATCGATTCGTGATGATGTCGAAAGGTTTATTTTAGAAGCCTTGCTCAAGGGAGCAGTACCAGTAAAAATCACTATTCTGGCAAGAATCCTGCAAATTATCCCTCAGTTTTTGCTCAAAGGTATATCTAAGGATGTTAGAGAACTCGACGATCTTTTTTATTCTATTTTGAAAGAAAACGGACTTGTAATCCTCAGAGATGCCCTAAATAGGATAATTAACCTTCTATACGAAGGACAGCCGACAGGACATGCAACCAGTCTTAAGGACTACGAAAATTTGTTTCCAGTGATTGGTGTGCCAGCGATCGCCAAAACCTACCAAGAAGATGAAGTATTTGCCTACATGCGAGTGGCTGGCTACAATCCCGTCACGATCGCGCGAGTAACGACTCCAGGCGATCGCTTCCCAGTCACAGAAGAACATTACCAAGGAGTAATGGGAACTGACGACTCATTAGCAGCAGCCGGACTTGAAGGCAGGCTCTACTTAGCTGACTATAAAATTTTAGATGGTGCGGTCAACGGTACATTCCCACACGAGCAAAAATATCTCTATGCTCCCCTAGCACTGTTTGCCTTACCCAAAGGCTCAGACCCCAACCGTTTATTGCGTCCGATAGCCATTCAATGTGGTCAAACCCCAGACCCAGATTATCCAATTGTTACCCCTAACTCCGGTAAATACTCTTGGCTTTTTGCCAAAACAATAGTCCAAATCGCAGATGCCAACTACCACGAAGCTGTTACTCACCTAGCAAGAACTCACTTGTTAATTGGTGTTTTTGCGATCGCCACCGCTCGACAACTACCACTTACTCATCCCCTAAGAATTCTACTGCACCCGCATTTTGACAGCACTTTAGCAATTAACGATGCCGCTCAACGGATTCTCATTGCTCCTGGTGGTGGTGTCGATAGATTACTCTCATCATCAATCGATAACTCTCGTGTTTTAGCAGTGCTAGGCTTGCAAAGCTATGGTTTTAACAGCGCCATCTTACCTAAGCAATTCCAACAGCGCGGTGTAGACGATCCCAACCTCTTGCCTATTTATCCTTACCGAGATGATGCACTATTAGTCTGGGATGCCATTCATCAATGGGTTTCAGACTACCTGAACCTTTACTACCCTACCGATGAAGACATTCAGAAAGATACAGCCTTGCAAGCCTGGGCAGCCGAAATCCCAGCTTACGATGGTGGTCGCATCCCCGATTTTGGCGAAGATGGAGGCATCAAAACGCGCAATTACCTGATTGATGCCACTACGCTGATTATTTTCACTGCTAGCGCCCAACACGCTGCGGTTAACTTTCCGCAAAAAGATTTTATGGGCTACGCCGCAGCCATACCATTGGCAGGTTATTTACCAGCCTCAACTCTCAAAAGAGAAGTTACTGAGCAAGACTACCTTAATTTGCTCCCTCCCTTAGATCAGGCACAACGGCAATACAACCTACTCAGCTTGTTGGGATCTGTGTATTACAACAAGCTGGGTGATTATCAGCAAGGATACTTTACAGACCAAAAAGTAAAACCATTGTTACAAGCATTCCAGAGTAATCTTCAGCAGGTAGAAGATACCATCAAGCAACGTAATTTGCACCGTCCACCCTATGAGTATCTACTTCCTTCTAAAATTCCTCAGAGCATCAATATCTAAAATTAGAGACAAATGACCAATGACCAATGACAAATGACTCAAAATAAATACTATGACACTTAAAGATAAAGTCCTCAAAGGTCACGATCGCCAGCTTTGGCTTGCACCTATACTAGCTAAAGTAGGTTACGATACTGCGATCGGCAAGTTTCTCCGCTTGATTTTTTATTACATGGATGCGTCAATCATGCTCAACGCATGGCGGGACTTTCTCTACATCCGTAAGGATAATATTGGAGACAAGTATTTTGCAGTAGACCAAGCAATTATGCATTCCTCTCACTCGCAGGTGAGAGAATTAATGCAAACCCAACCACAACTGCGAGGAAATGATTTAGGCATCATCAGAATATTAGCTCCTAGCTACCTGCTGGATAATCCTCTGAGTTTAGGAACCAACGGTAACGAACACACAGGATTACGTACTGTAATTTTACAAGCCTTACCAGAACCGTCTCAAAAAATAGACTTGTTAGGGAATTTAGTAGAGCAAAGCCTGTTAGAAGCTGCTAAACAAGGCAAATTACACATCGGCAACGATTTGCCAAAAATTATGCTGTCGAGTTTGCACCAACTAGTTTTTCAGATATCTTTATCTGAGGAAGAAATCACAGCATCCGATAGTTACATTAAAGGTTTGGCTCTTGCATCCTTGCCTAATTTTATCAGCAAGTATCTGCTGGCAATATTAACAGCGCCAAAAATTCGGCATCGTCAATACTTAACTAACCGATATAAACAATCAGCTAAATGGGCATCTTACTTTGAAACAGGCGCTCAGTATCAGTTGAACGAACACCAAATTGCTAATACCCTTTTCGATATGATTCATATCGCTGGTACTGCCGGCACGAGTGCGCTTTTAGGATCTGTGATTGGTGTTCTCTGCTTAAATAATACTCTCAGAAATGATGTAGTGTCAGAAGTGAATGCAGTCTGGAATGGCAAGAAAACTTTAGACTCAGACGCTCTAGAAAAGTTAACACTTCTCAATCAAGTGATTTTAGAAACAGCTCGTCTCTATCCACCTGTGCGATTTGTTAGCCAACTCACCACTGAAGCGGGTGAAGTTGAGATTGGAGAACAAAAATGTCCATTTCAAAAAGGTACTCGCTTGCTTGGCTCTATTCTTACAGCTAATCGGGATGCCAATAGATACCAAAATCCAGATGATTTTGATCTAACACGGGATTTTTCAGATATCTTATCTTGGAACGGCGAAGGGCATGAGCGAGCCTGTCCTGGTACATCCTTATCAATTGGCTTTATCAAAATTTTCTGTTTACATCTGTTTCACAACTATCAATGGGACTCAATTACAGAAGTCAAGTGGGATTTTGAAAAAGTTACTGCCGTTACTCCTAATAGTTTAGTACTACAAGGTTTTGCTCAACGACTGTGAGTAAGTAACTTCCAGTAGGGGCGCACAGATGTCATTAGTGTCAACTTAAGCTGAAAGCCTTTTCATTTTCAAATCTCGTTTCCAGCCTCTAGGCTGGAAATGCACTTCAATTGCGGCTCTGCCGCCAGCAAGGGAGGCGGAGCCTACAGGACGGCATTCCCAGTCGGAGCCTGGGAACGAGACAACGAGACAATAGACCTCTTGCATAAATCAAAAATAAGAAAGAACCCCACCCCGCCAAAGCTACGCTTTGTCTCCCCTGCCCGCAAGCCTACGGTGTACACACAAGTCTTTGAGAGTTGCCTCACAGCGTTTAGATCCCCCCTAGCCTTAAAAAAGGGGGAACCAGAGTCAAAGTCCCCCTTTTTAAGGGGGATTTAGGGGGATCTTCAACGATTTTGGTTTTATACAAAGATGTGTGTACACCGTAGCGCAAGCGGGGAGGAGTTGGGGGTGGGGTGTTAGGGACTTTTGCAAGAGGTCTAATATCTAAAAGCTTTTTCTAGGCTTGCTTTCACGTTAAGTTGACACCAATGTACATCTGTGCATATCTACTTATCATGTTGATTTTACTCTTTTTCTAGCGCCAGATTAATCATATTTTCTCTGACTCAGTTCTTTACAAATTTAGGTATTCTTTTAGCCGAAAGGAAGTAATTACAAATTATATGGCTGAATTAATTGAAAAAAAGCAACTTAATAATATTGCAACCTGGATGATTCCAATCAAAGAAACAAACTTACCATCTGTCCTTAAAGGTGTGTTTTTTATGGATGGCAATCCACTGCCAGATACTTGCATTACTATGTACAATTTAGAATGGGATATAGAGAATAGAAATTTGCTTTTAGCAATCTTTGCCCCATTACAGTGGACTTTTCATGACTCAATTACTGGCTGGATATTACTACGTTTAATTCAATTGTTTAAAGTAAGTTACAAAATTCAGTTTGAAGATGAAACTTTGCAACAAGCTCAAATCACACCTATTCTGTTAGGAATATCAGTTCCAAAATCGATTGTCAGTTTCACAATGTCCCAAGACAAAAATTCTCTCAATGGAGATATTTGGCACAGAAAGAACGTTTGGTTCGGCGGGCTTTCTCGTGCTGGTGAGTATACTCTCCGTAGGGTTGTTGATAAAGATGGTTGTTATACTCCTGCTTTTAACGATATGCTTACCAGAGTACAAAATGAATGTTTAGTTATTGGACACTAATTAAATCGATCCGGCTCCTGTTAATCAGCTAAAGCTTACAGCGTTGTCACCCTACTATCATTAACTTTAAACAGAGATTTAATTCTTTTTTGATTTCTGTTTGTGCCGATCTGAAATTGCATTTTTTGTACTCCAAATTCCCAAAGCTAGTAACCCGAATATGACAGAGGGTTCTGGAACAGAATTAACTCGACGAAATTCAATGGGTGTGGCCACAAGTAAATTGCCTTTCTTGTCAAAAATTTTGTCTAAGGAGTCGATGCTACTTTGCTCAATAGTTATATCGGAAACCACTTTGAAGCCATTACTTGTTATACAGCCATTGGGAGCGTTATTCCCAATGTAGCTGTTTTGCTCCCAAAATAATTGCAGATTACAGGTGTTCTTCTCAACATTGTTAACACTAAGCTGTCGCCTAGGCTGAGAATGATTGCATAACCCGCGTACAGTATTTTCATTTAAAAAGCTGCTAATACCTAGATTCACAGCCGACTTTCCTTGATTAAAAGAATAAAGGCGTAGCCGCTCAAAACCTGGGCTTTCTTGCTCTAGATAAACGTTCTGTGCTTCAGCTAGAGGATTAGTACCATCCAGTTGTACGCTACAACTTGATATAGTAATTAATGGCACAGATGGGCTATTAGCAACCTGTTGAGCATTATCAAAAAAACCAGTGAACCACTGTGCTACTTGCTGAACCTGTGTCTTAATTGGTGGCGCACTGGTATCAGCACGGCTTTGTTGAACAAATGAAAATGTAGTGACAAGGAATGTCAAAATTGATACTTTGAGGAAATGCATAAAAGTTCGGATTCCAACAAGAGCAGATTACACACTTATGGATAAATAATTTACACCATCAAGCCCCATTTTCCGTCATGAAATAAATTTCTTGGCTGTTGGCTAATAACCCTCTTGTGTCATTTTCCAGATTAAGCAAGTAGTAAATAACTTAAATTATTTCAGATTAGCCACTCAGTTTAATTTTAAAGAGAACCTATAAAGTAGTTAGCTATTATACGCGAATATCAAAAATTCAGTGCCTTCATAGATGAACTCTGCCATCTTGCACACACCCATCTTTTGATGTGCTTGAAGTGATGCTTTGTTATTTGCCTTGATAAACAGTATTCCTTCCCGCTTTGGTAGAAAATCTTTCAACTTAGCAAACATTACCGCAGCAATACCTTGCCCACGCATCGTTTCATCAACACAAATGGGGCCGTATAAGTAAGCATCTTTTGTACCAGAATAGGTTTGTAACATCACCTTTATAATTGGTAGATTAGCAGTTGTCTTTGACCAACTGAGTAAGAATCCTACAACTTGACCATTTTTTCGGGCTACAACGCTCGGCATTTGAGAGATAGTCATCATCACAGCCTCTGGCTCAAGATGACCTAACAACATGCCACCATGTTCTGCGTCATTGGCTTGGGCCAACTTGACGATTGCAGTAACATCACTGGGACTGGCACGGTCAATCACTACATCATTGAGACACATACTTAGTTAATATAAATAGGAGAAAGACTTGGAGCAAAAGAATTTTCTTTTAGAAGAATAACAGAGAATAATGCTTTGGGGAACGCATTGCAGAGGCAACTAAACGTTGTTTTCAGTAGCTTTTGATACTTCTATTTGGTTATATCACCCTTGTATCTGACAAAAAATTCAAAGAGTCAAAGTTGCACCAAAGCAGCGATCGCTTGCAACAGGCAGTACACTGCTACTATGCCAAAACTTATAAAGTGCGTAGGTGTAGCCCAACCTAGGCATCGCTGTCTTTTCTACTAGTAAGAGTGCCCCGATCGTGGGAATACTTTATATATAGTAATTGCAACAAATAGAACTCATATAGTATGAGCTACTGTACCAATATTGATTGCCTACGTCCACAAAATTCTGACAGTTCTCGTTTTTGCAATAGTTGTGGTCAAGAATTATTACTCAAACAGCGATATCGTCCACTCGCCATCATTGGAAGCGGTGGCTTTGGGAGAACGTTTTTAGCTATTGATGAACATCTTCCAGATCAACCCAAATGTGCGGTTAAACAACTATGTTTTCAAAAGGAAAATACTGAGATTTGGCATAAGGCAGTCAATTTATTTCATCAAGAAGCGCTTCGTCTCAATGAACTAGAACACTCTCAAATACCCAAATTACTAGCGCACTTTGAACAAAATCAAAAATTTTATATCGTTGAAGAATTAGTAGATGGACAAACACTCGCCCAGGAATTACAAAAGCAGGGCGTTTTTCAAGAACCACAAATTTGGGAGATATTAAAAAGTTTATTGCTCACATTACAATTTATCCATTCCCGACAAGTAATCCACCGAGATATTAAACCGGAAAATATTATGCGCCGTTCGGGTCGAGGAGACCTGGTTTTAATCGATTTCGGAGTTGCTAAATTAGCCAATAACGCGAAGCAACTTCGTACAGGCACAATAGTAGGTAGCCCAGAATATATCGCTCCCGAACAAATGCGAGGCAAGGCTTTACCAGCCAGCGATCTTTACAGCTTGGGTGTAACATGTATTTACTTACTTACCGATGTTTCTCCCTTTGATTTGTTTGATATTGCTAGCGATCGCTGGGTATGGCAAGAACATTTACCAGCCAACAATACTGTTAGCGCTCACCTTTGTGAAATCTTAGATAAACTTTTACAAAATGCCGTTTCGCAACGCTTCCAATCGGCAACAGAAGTTTTACAGATGCTGGAGCAACAACCAAAGAAATTGCTAAATATTTCTAGTTATCGTACAGTAACTACTATTGATTATAGGCATTTGCGTGATTTATTAGCAAAAGGAAAATGGGAATTAGCAGATAGAGAAACTTGGGAACTAATGTGTCAAGCACTAGCAAAGCCTAGAGGTAGCTATATATTTAGTAGCGATCTTGAGAAACTTACCTGTGAAGATTTGCAGGAAATTGACCTTTTATGGGTGAATTACAGTCATAAACGCTTTGGTTTTAGCATACAGACACTTATTTACAAAAACGTGAATGGCGACTATGGAGTTTTTTGTAATCAAGTTGGTTGGCATATATACAATTATAGTTATGCAAATTCAGAATTCAATTTTAGTCTCAAAGCACCAATCGGTCATTTACCCTCACGTATTTGGATTGGTGGTTCTCAACCGTGGCGCTACCCTGATGCTTTAGCTGTAAAATTAGCAGCTTGTGGTATTAGTTAGTTTTGATAAAAAAATTGTTGAATAAGATTACTAATAAACCAATACGGTTCAGTTAAGGCTAAAACTTTTTATAAAAGTCAAATTTTTTCACGTAGACGCGGAGCGGCTTGCCGCAGGCTACCGCAGAGGCGCAGAGGAAACAGAGAGAAGAAAAAAATGCTTAATCCAAGCGTATTGACTAATAAATTCCTAGTTTGTAGTGAGCGATTCATCGCTCAAAGCAACGATAATTAGGACTAAAGTCCTCTCTACGAGACGCTATGCGTAGCTTGCTTCCCCGAAGGGGTACACTACAAACTTTAATTGATTTACGTCTGGCTATTTATAACTTAACAGTGAGCTTTGTCGATCGCTCTTCATTTTTATGCCCCAGGTATCGCTTCCCCAATCGTTCTATCCACACCTACCCCTCACGGCTCTTGCGCCTATGCAGGATGTGACCAACCTCTGGTTTATGAAGGTCATTGCCCACTACGGCAGCCCTGACTACTTTTTCACCGAATATTTCCGCGTCAATGATACCTCACGACTCAATCGTAGCATTCTGGCAGCAATCACCGAAAACGACACAGGTCGTCCCGTTTTTGCTCAAATGATTGGCGAAAGTATTCCAGATTTAGTCAGAACAGCAAAGGAACTATGCAACTATAATATCGCTGGAGTTGACTTGAACATGGGCTGTCCAGCACCTAGAATCTATCGCAAAAATGTTGGGGGTGGATTGCTGCTCTTGCCGGAAAAAGTGGATCGGATTTTGGGAGAACTACGGCAAGCAGTTAGCGATCGCCCTTTAACCGTCAAGATGCGCGTAGGCTTTGAACTGGAGTTTAGACTAAGCCATACAAAATGACCCAGCAGGGCTGAGTTAATCAG
>NZ_CAWUDN010000097.1:0-30981 GCF_963920915.1 Nostoc sp. PCC 9305 | reverse complement strand
GAAGGTTCGCTTGTTTAGTTTGAGGAAAAATTATTCTGAGATTCGTGGGCATTAAAGTGAGAATATAAGCTCCTAAAGCTAGAAATCCCAGGCTGTTTTCTAAGGGTGCTGTATCGATTGCTGCCATGACCAATTTTCCTTAGTTTTTCAATAAAAGCTACTTTTTTATAAGTTAAATATTTCCTACACCCACATCAGCGAAGAAGGTCAAAGCTTGCCAGCGTAAGAGGTTGTTTGAAAAGTTCTTAGAGGTTAAAAATTCTGCTAATCGCTGAACCATAATGCGTATCATGGCAAGATAAATAAAAGTCTCGGATGTTGCCGACAATAACTCATAGTCTCGAACTAATCATAGTCTCTAAATAATCGGCGACATCCCATCAACCAACCAAAAGTCCGCTCTACAACCCAACGTTTTTTGAGCAAGACAAAACCTTTAGCCTCTTGCGATCGCAGCACTAGCTGTACAATCCAACGGCAAAAATTCATCACCCACTGCATGAAAGGTTCTCCATCAAAACCAACATCTACCCAGATAGTAGTCAAACGAGAGACCTTTTGATTGGACTGTTTGACTCGTTTTAGAACTCGTTTTCCTCCTTCTCGTTCACCAACATTGGCTGCGGTGACTAAAACCCTTAAAACCAACCCCAAGGTATCGACGGTCATAAATCTCTTACGTCCTTTGATCTTTTTACCTGCATCAAAACCAACTGACTGACTCACCATTGCTGCGCTTTTAACACTTTGACTGTCAATTATTGCCTCGGATGGGCTGGGATGACGTTGATGTTCGTTTGCATTCCCATTTTCGGAGATTATCGTGGATTTTTAGCCAAGTCCCGTCTTTACGCCAATTGCGGAAGTATGTATAGACCGTTTGCCAGGCAGGAAAATCTCCTGGGAGCGATCGCCATCTGACTCCTTCTACCAAAATGTAGAAAATCGCGTTGAGAACCTCCCACATATCAACTTCACGCTTTCGACCACCCGGTTTTGGCTCTGGAATCATGTCACTCAGAAATTTATATTGTGCCAAGGTTAGGTTGCTCTTGTATGCTTTACTCATACCACTCTCTCGGTGCTGTTTAGTATCTATTCACAGCGTATACTGAGAGAGCTTTTTTACAACATTCCCAACTTTTCAAACAACCTCTAACATTGCAGTGAATTACTTTTAATATTATTTGTCTTATAGACTCTGAAACTCATAAAACTCATTCCATAACTCATAGTAAAACTCATGAAAAATAACATCCCTAAATAGCAATGTTATTAAAATAAATGGTAACTAAGTACAACATCTCATTAATTTATAGCGAAATCTCTGCGCTTACCTCTACGCCCCTTTGTGCAGGGTAAGAGCATCTCAATCAGGCTTGACATAAGGAATCAGAAGAATCTAATGTATTGTTGATGAAACAACTGAGAACCTGAATTAAATAATTATTATCCATAGCGGCACGCTTCATTTTTTGACGGAGACTACGTTTGTAGGTCTGTTCACGGTTAAGGGCATTCAGCGCCAAGCGTCGTAAAAGGGCAAAATTTTGAGGACTGTGAAAAGAACGAATGCGACAAGCATCTTCAGCAAAAGTACAATCGAGAGTCCAATGAGCCTGGTTTTCAATGCCCCAGTGTTTTCGGATAGCCCGACCGATAATTTGAGCATCACTGTTTAAAGAAGTGAGATAAAACTGAACTTCGCGGGTAGTTTTATTCCAAAGATGACGCACACGGACGACCATAACTAGGGTTTGCAATCCTGCCCATAATTTGGGTTGATAAAGCTCACTAATAGCCGCAACGGGTACAGCCCAAACTTCACGGATTTCTGTGCGATGATGTGCTTTCTCAAGACGTTTGTCATAACTAACATCAATCCCTTGAAATTGTTGCGCTTGGGCTTTTTCAAACCATTCTTTGACTTGAGAATAGAGAGTCGGATGGTTAGCTTTAAGTGCCAGAACATAATCAGCTTTCTTGTTAATAATCTGTTTGGCAATCTCAGTTTGTGTTCCCATCGCATCAATAGTGATAATCGCACCCGTGATGTCCAGCAACTCTAATAATGCAGGAATGGCAGTAATTTCATTGGATTTATCTTCTACTTTTACCTGTGCCAACACTAAACGTTGTTCACTTGCCCAGGCGCTGATGACATGGAGTGCTCCTTGACCTTGATTGCGGTCATAGGAACCCCTAATTGTCTTTCCATCTATGGGAATAATCTCTCCTCCCATTGTCGTCAAGAGCGTTTCTACCCATTTCATAAAACACCGATTTAATCCTTCTGGGTCAATAAACTCAAACACTCGTCGAAATGTATCATCTGAGGGAATGCCGTTTGGTAACGCCAAAAACTCTTCTAACCACGCTTGCTTGCTAATGCCATAATTCTCGATGTCTTCCCACCCTTGTGCTCCAGCGATGATTGCTAAAATTGCAATTACTAAGATATCTGTGAGTTGATGTTTCTTTGTCCGCTCTACTCTTGGGTCTTTGATATCCGAGAAATGCTCAACTAGGCTCTGTTGAATAGTTCCGATGTTTGCTATTTCTCTTGACTTTTGCTGACGACGAGTATTTTTGGCAGTATCAGTAGATTTAGTTTCAAAGCCCTCTGACATCGACTTGACTCCAGACAATTTTTCACGACAGCATTTGAATTCATCTCATTGATCTTGCTCGGTCGTCAAGTCCATTGTTTACACATTCGTCTATGATTGTTCTTCTTTAATTTGTCAAGTTTTCTTTATACCAAATTAGATGAGCTTACCCTGCCCCTTTGTGTTTAAATTTTAACCCTCAAGTCGCCATGATTTTACGCAAAGCTGTACTAAGCACCTGTACTCTCAACAATTGCGTAGGGTCAGAAATAGAAGTGACTTTTAAACCAAAGGCTTGAGCTTTTTTCTTCAGGTTATTAAGTAGGCGCTCTCAATATTATTACTCATAAATCAATACTTCAATTAAGCCTGAAAGTCAGGTAAACTAACTATTATTACCAAGCATGAAAATTAACTGTGGTACATCTCAAGGATTTATCACTATTGTGTCTAACAATACAAAGTAGTTATTTTGTTTACTATTTTTGCCAATGCGGATTAATGCACATCTTAGACATTCTATAGCAATCGCACTAGTTCATATTTTTATTCTGCAACACCAAATGCTGCTCTTTTTTCCTAAAAAATCGCCGATACAATTCACAACTTGGCATCGCTTCAGATCCAGAAAGTTTAATCAACCCCATACTGCTTAACTTATGAGTAAGGATGGGATCTAAGAGAATAGCTTCATTAGCATTCAGAACGTTATCAAAAGCTTGTGCTAACTCAGGCTGTTTTTGCAAGGTTGCCCAGTGACGCTGCAAGTGATAAGAATAAATTTTGCTAGCAGTGGGAGCAGTTTCTAGTAGTTGCGACAGAGTTACCTCGTTTCGACTTAGATGATAGAGAGCTAAATTTACTAGTGCCGGATGTCCCCCGACCATTGCCATTAATTGTCTAGCTCCTTCTCCATCTGTCCAATTGAGTCCATAGCGTTGGGCTAACTGTTGTACCTCTTCTTGGCTAAAGTTGTCTAACTGAATCGGTAATCCTACATTGAAAGGAGACTGATTAAGTTCAAGAGGAACATAAATATCTGTTGAGTGAACAACGACTAAACGAAGCTTTTGCCAAATCGGCAGTCTTTTTGCTTCTTCGTACCAAGAACGCAACAGAGGTAGAAAATCCTTCGCTACTTGGGGATGCTCGAAAATATGGTTCACTTCATCCAACGCCAAGATCAGGGGAGTATTAATTGACGCTAGTAGATATTCTTGAAAGTAGACGGTGCAGCTAACTTTACTTCCCAAATCTTCATCCCAATACTCGTCTAACATTGGTTGAAGCTGAAGCTGGCGGGCGATATTGGCACACAACCAGCGCAAAAGTTGATTCAAGTCGCTCAGAATTGTCTGCTCGACTTGTTCTAGATTCAAGCTGATAGTGCAGTAACCCTGGTGCTTGGCATAGTCAAGAATCCTCAGCGACAGTGAAGTTTTGCCCATTTCTCTGGGAGCTTTGATCCTGATTAACGCTCCTGGTTTCTTAATTTCTTGATAGATTTGCTCCTCAAGGTAAGAACGTTTGAGGTAAAAGGGAGAGGCGAGAGCAACTGAGCCGCTGGGGTAGGAAGGTGACGTATCCTGATTAACTGTGGGGGGAAATTGCGTCAGGTCTTCTTTCAAAAGTTTTGTATTTGGAGCTGCTTCAACGATGGCATAAGATTCCAGCAGCACCTGACAGTTTTTCTTGGTCACGCGCTGGCCAATGACCTCAGAAAGTCGCCCAAACAATTCTGGGGCAACAACATTGGTAAAGTAGCCAGGACTATAACCTGCCTCTATAGCTATTTGGTTATAAGTTTTATACTGCCAAATCCCACGCAGAATCAGATTTTCGGTGGAATTAAGGGGGCGATTGTGGCTCTCAATTAGCAGGCGATCAACAATCTCAAACAGACTATCAAGGTTCATAGAGATTACAGACAAATGCGACTAATAAAGATAACAGTAAAGACAACAGGAGTTACGCAAGTAACACAATATCTGCCATTTATTAGTACAATAGTATTGTTTAGACAAATTAAATTATCCAGAAGGATAGACCTCTTCTTTCACTTTCCAGATTAAACAAAAGTTTCGTAAATCAAACAAAAATAGATTCATAAATACGGTTCTGAACTCTCAATTTTCCCTGTTGCTTGACTACTAGCCCTGACAAAAGCAATTCTCTTTCCTCTGAACTATCAACTGCAATAATCTCTCCTTGATGCAAAATTTGACGGTAGAGTTCTAGTAACCGAACGGATTGTTTACTTTTGAGAAGGCGATCGCGGATGGTTCTTAAATGCTCTGGTTCATCCTGTGATTCCCAATTTTGTATTACCGACCTTTGCACCAAATTTTCAATCCATTCAGCTTCTCTATTGTTAGGGATAGGAGATGAAGAATTGCGGATAAATCTACAGAGCTTTTGAGTCAAAAAGGGCTGCCCATTAGTCCAGGCTAACACTTCTTTTAAAACTGTTTGAGGATTGCTCACATTCTCGGTCAATCCTTGAAGTAGAGGTTGCGCTTCATGCTCTTTAAACCCTTCTAATTGAATGGTCTGACCGATGTTAAAAGGCGTTCTTTGGTGATCAGTAATTAAGTCCCCAGGGGTAGCTACTCCAAAAAGAGCAAAGGTTAAACGTCGATACTCTGGATTAATACTACGCTGATTATAGCAAGAGCGAATTAGCGCAAAAAAGTCATTAACTGGGAATTTTAAACTTAAGGAACTATCAATTTCATCGATAAAAACTATCAAGTTTTTAGGTATAGTATCATTTCCCTGAGCAACTTCAACTAGCAAAACTTCTTCAATAAATTGACTCAACCTCTGAACCGGAGAAATATCTCCTTGCTCTTGCCACCAAGTTTTTAGATTAACCTTTTTTAACAAACCAAAACTTCGCCATAGCTCTACTGTTAAGCCTTTGTACCATTGGTCAGGCGTGACGTTTTCGCTACCAATGCGGGTCAGATCGATCGCCCCGCAGCTAAATCCCTCATGCCGGAGGTGATGTATCATGCGTACCATCAGACTTGACTTGCCCATCTGCCGAGGATTGAGAATGTAACAAAATTCCCCGCGCTTCAATGCCTTATAGAGATAACGGTCTGCTGAACGCACAACATAAGTAGGGGCATCCATCGGCAAACTTCCTCCCACTTGATAGTCAAAGGTAGAGGGTTGTTCGCCACTTTTGAGTAACTCGTTTTCAAAGAGCAGTTTGGCTTGTGTGGCTTTGAGATTTTCTAGAGTTAGTGAGTTTAAAAATCTATGCCTATTCCTAATATTCAAATAGGCTTCGGTAGCTTTGAGAATTTCTAGGGTTTGTGAGAGTTCTTGAGTGCGCTCGTCTACTCTCATCTCTAGATTTCGGTTATCATCTTCTAACTGTCCGTAGAGACGGGCATTTTCAATGGAGATAGCAGCTTGAGCCGAAAGAATTCTTAAAACCTCAATGCGATCGCTGGTAAATGCATCTGTGGTTAAATTGTTTTCTAAATATAAAATACCGCTTAGTTTGCCTTGATTTAACAAAGGAGTACAGAGAATCGATTTTGGTTGAGTGGCGACAATGTAGGGATCGCGGATAAACTGTTCTTCAACGGTTGCGTTATTAAGTACTACATTTTCTTGAGTACGGACAACATAGTTAACGATCGCAACTGGTAGGATAGGTGTCTGGCGATCGCCATTTACAGAGTCAATGGGAAGCGATGGGAGTAAAGTAACATCATCAGAATCTACTGTACTTTCAGCTGCGATCACCCATTTACTATCTTTTTCCAATATCAGAAAGCCTTTTTGAGCACCGCCATTTTCAATTACAGTTTTCATTAACTTAGCCAGCAGTTGATCCAATTTAATTTCGCTAGCTAATACTTGAGAGGCTTTGGTAACTGTCATCAGATCGAGTACTTGAGGATTTGTACTACCAGTACATTCAGTTGTATTAATGCTTTGATCTTCTTTTCGGTTGTTTATATCCATTAGAAACTGTGGGTACTCCAATTCTAGGGCTTTAACTTTGGCTTTTGCACCCCAGCGACTATAACAATGATGGGCATTTTTCAGGTATAGTTGTCCAATCACCTTCGTCTGCTACTTGAATTTGCAGAGACTCAAGCACAGCAATCAGGTCTTAAGCAGCAACCGAACCTAATGCTTTTACTGCTACTTTAGTCGATCGCAATCCTTGATGGGCTACTGTGGGAGCAATATTAAGATGATGACAGAAGATGTCTAAGCGCGATGCCAGAGAGTTATCTTCTTGAAGAATATAATCCTTTTGTTGCATTTGTAATAAAGCATATTGGGCTTGAATACTCACCACCCCTACTGGCGAACGCTTACGCTCTTGAGCAATGCCAGAGCAATCGCATACGCTTGTACACGATTGCTGATCGGGGCAATGCCTTTGTGTGAACGCCTTGATTCTGGAACGATTAAAGTTTTTAGCAACCAGTTTTCAGACTTGGTTTGGTCATCGGGATCTCCCCGGCGGCTCTAGCGTTGGAAGTTTACTTGCCGCCACTCCGGGTTAGCTCCGGCTACTTTTCCCGGTGGCACTTCAGTTTTGGTTCGTTGAATTAGTTTGCGATCACCTTTTTGCGTTCGGCTTAAAGACTCAGTATACTGAGTAAAATTTAAGTCTGATTTCTCTAGCTATTTTCTCATCTAGAACTTAAAATAGTCGCTAATACTGTTTGCGGGACTTTGGTGCGACTTCCGAACCTAGCCTGTAATGCTATCCTAGCTTGTCGTGTCGTCATTCCCCGAACAGTACCCCTTCAAAAAAGCCACTATGTCAAAAATGGACATTAATCGGGCGAACCAACATCAGCAAGTGGCAAGGGAAGATTTAGTCATGTTCATTAATGCCTGCCTCTCCTGCACAGGACAGCGTGAATTCTACGGTGATAGTTGCGGGCAGCGCGTATCTATTGATTTTTTGCACGACTATATTTTAGGTAATTACCGCTTAGTCTATACCCGGACATTGGCAGCAAGGATTAACCACTTCAACCAAGCGCAGATTATCCTCAAGTTACTAGCAACAGGAAAACATACACCCCTTGAACATCGACAAGAAGAAGGTGCATTAATTGCCGCAGCATTAACAGCCTTACCACCACAACGAGGTTGGGAAGTATTGCAACAATTGCGGAAAAGAAGTATCAATAATCGTCGTAGCAGAGCGATCGCTCGTGATTATCTCCAGCAAAAACGTGACATCAACTTTGATGCTGTCAAGTATCGCTCCAAATTTCGAGCTATAGCCTCCCATGCTCACCTCACCCTACCAGGGGAATTAGGTAATTTTCTCTTTGGTAAATGGAAACAGCAAGTTTATTAAACTGGCGATCGCTCGCTTACCAGCCACTTTTGACACACCAAAACTACTGGGAGTTGATACTGCAATTGTTTCACCTGTACTAAATTTCTGCGTTTGTTCTGGCAACTGAGAAGCTTTAATTCCTTCACAGAGATGGCGATCGCTCTCACCTGAACCTAGTTGTTGGGATTTGCAGCAGTTGGTGATACGTCGTCACAGAGATGGCGATCGCTCACTTACCAACTACTTTTGACACACTCAAACTACTGGGAGTTGATACTGCAATTGTTTCACCTGTACTGGTTTTCTGCGTTTGTTCTGGCTACTGAGAAGCTTTAATTCCTTCACAGAGATGGCGATCGCTGTTATTATCATCAAGGGTAGCTAGATAACCACGTAGTCGTTTACAACCCCTTTCTAGCAGTTCATCTAATCCTCCAAGCTGCCATAACTTAATTTTATGGTCATTGAATGAAACCAGCGTTCGACCATCAGGGCTGATGAAATTATATCTAAAATTATATGTATTTGTATCCTCATCAAAATCAAGTTTAACAAGTATATTCCTCCGCCAGTCCCATAAGATAGTAGGATTTTGATAAGAAATATTAGCCAAGCTACCATCAGTATTAAAACTGACCCTACCATCATGCGTGCTAAAAGAAGCGGATGAAAATCCATCTCCAAGCCTTAGGGACGCTAACTGTTTGTAGCAGGAGGAATCAGAAGAAAGTTCCCAGATATCAACACCATCTTGACCAGTAGTAGCCGCAACTAGTTTACCATCTGTTGTCCAAGCAAAAGCATAAATATCCCCAGATTTGCATGTTAACTTTTTGTTGTTATCATTCTTTGTAAGATTTAGCAGGTGTATAGAATCACTATATAAAATTGCTAGTTGTTTGCCATCTGGGCTAAAACGCCCTATTTCAAATTTGTTGTAGATAGATATGTTATCAATCAGATAAACCCGCTCTTTGCCCAACGATAAATCCCACACATGAATTTGAATTTTTGTGGATTCATTATTAATCGGTTCCACGATTGCTAGTTGTCGCGATTGCTGACCGTTTGGGCTCAAAATAAACTTGCTTTCTTTATCGTATCGCTGTTGCTGTAGCAAACTCGGCAACCTTAACTCCTGACTAGACGACAGATCCCACAAGTGAACAGTACCTGCTTCTAGCGTGACTAGTTGCTGACCATCTTGACTGAAATTGAATCCATCAAATAAGCCGGGAACTTCTATTGGTGCTTTTGGGGGAGTAAGTTTTTGCTCTAAATTCCATAGACTGATCGTACCATCATTGCTGGCAGTTAGCAGTTGCTTGCCATCTGGGGTAAAACTCACGTTACTGAAAAAGCCTTGATGACCTTGAATAGTTAGTTGCTCCTCACGACTGTCTGAGTTAAGTAACTGGTCTGAGTTAAGTAACTGGTCTGAGTTAAGTAACTGGATAGTACCATCTGATTGTGTGATAACTAATTGTTCTCCATTGGGGCTAAAACTTACCTTCTTGTTAAAGCCTAAGGGATGTAATTTCTGATTCCACAAAAAAATAAAGGGAGCCTGAGCATGATGCTGCCCTGGCGACCTTTGCGAATAGGTAATGTCAAGCGGTT
Organism: Nostoc sp. PCC 9305; assembly: GCF_963920915.1. Classification (NCBI taxonomy): domain Bacteria; kingdom Bacillati; phylum Cyanobacteriota; class Cyanophyceae; order Nostocales; family Nostocaceae; genus Nostoc; species Nostoc sp. PCC 9305. Next base: position 21,420 of record NZ_CAWUDN010000097.1, on the reverse strand, counting down.
GACCATTATTATCAATGTTCACATCTGCAACAGAGTCCTTGTCCAATTCTGGAAATTCATATTTATATTTTTTACCTGAGCGGTAGTCCAATATATGAATAAGCATAGTCTTTTGTTCTTGGATAGCAGTAGCCACTAGTAAGTTTCCATCCGGTTTAAAATTAATACCTTTAACATCGCCTTGCAATCCTTTTAACCGGGAGCGTTGTGTGTTTTTAAAATCCCATAAGTAAACAGTATTATCTTTAATAAAAGCTAGTTGTTTACTATCAGGACTAAAACTATACCCATAAGGAACAAATGTTCCCTGGAACTTATGAATCTGATTGGATTCCAAGTTCCACAAATAAATAATTTGTGGCTGGAAAGGGTCACTGTCACTGATGACTAATTTCTTGCTATCAGGGCTAAACTTAAGCATGGGACTTTCAAGTAAGCTTTGATTATCGGAGAACTCATGACAAAGTAGATTTTCATGAGATTGTATATTCCGAACGCAAATCTTATTGTTATCGGTTGTAGCAGCTACTAATATTTTGTTCTCATGAATAACAATATCTTGTGCTATCCAACCTTGAGGTAGTTGCCAACGATTCTGTTCTGTTACTGCATAAGACGCTGTTCGCAAAGTTTCGATGACTTGATTTTGTAGCTGCTCGTTTAGTTGTGGTTTAAGAAATCCTACCGAAAAAAGCCAGTTGTTTAGGGATTTTCCAGCCCGTAAACTACTTATCAAAGTATCTAGTGTCAGCTGATTTGTACGTAACATAGTTTCCGTGGAATTTTTATCAGCGCTCATTTGTTCTATTAGTGCTTGTTTCTGACCACTTAGCGCCCACAAAGTTAAACCACTCAATCCCAGTATAACTACGATCGCACCCCGCGATACCCAACTAATATTGCGACGTTTTCGCAAAACACTTTGCTGTACAAACTCAGCTTCAACCTGGTTAAGCCAGTTATCATCGGAATTGAGTTCTTTATCCAATACATTGAGATAAGGATTCGCATTCCATAAAAATTGTACAGGTTTCTCTCTCGAACGCTCTTGCTGATTCTGCGGTCGCTGTAGAAGTCGGATAAATTGAGCAGGAATTTTACTCAATTTGTTTTCGATTGGAAAAAATAGTCGTTGATCTAACCAATCAAAAATAGGAACGGTTCTGTCTAGAATCCCTTTTGGCTGTTCTTTGTCCTTATTTTTAATGCTATCCCACTCCGTCGCCGCAGGAGTTAATCGCTGTTGCAGCACTAAACTTTCTTGCTCCTCTTGTTTCCACATCAGCAGTTTTTGCCATCCCCGCACCAAAGCATCATGGGCAGGTTCTACATAGGGATTCCCATCAGCATCGTCTCCTTTCACCAGTAATCGTGCTTTGGTAAAGCGCTCTATTACTGCTGTAACGAAAGAGTTTTTCTCTGGTGGATATTCTAGCTCCGATAGAGGTACTCGTCTGCGCGCTAACTCACCTCCCCCAAGGGCTATCATCCGCAGCATCACATGGCGGATAATTTGGGCATAAGCCGGATTTTCTTTAACTAACGTCTCATATTCTTCATCAGCTCTTTGAGTCAGTGATTGGATAACTCCTCCCAAATCTTGATAATCTTCTTGCGTCAGCGCCCGGTCAATTGTTATACCTTCGTTTTGTGCATCCCATTGTCGCTTTAAATACTTGAGATAAAGTTCGCTCAAGGCAAAAGAAAGCAGGGGCAATGCTCCCGGCATATCTGCTACTTCATCAATTAATTGTTCTACAAGTTCGTGGGGCTGAAAATACATCACCCGTTTTTCTGCGGGTTTCTCAATCGCTTGCCGCAGTTCTCCTCGTGTCATTGCTGGTATAATAAATCGTCCACTGTACCAACGACTTTCCAGCACCGTATTTTCTAAGTTATTGACTGTGCGGTCAACAAACTTTAAGCCAGCATCTCTTACTTGGGGTTCAAAGTCAGAGCGTAGGGATAATACTACCCGTAATCTATCACGATGGACATTAATTGCTTTGAGTATCTGTTGAAAAAACTCTTTGCGCTCATCCTCATTTTGACAGAGGGTGATAATTTCTTCGCTTTGGTCAATAAACAGTAATAACTTAATTTTAGGGTGATTTTTTGCCCAAGTATCAATGCTCATCGCCAAGCTCTGTTCTATATTTTGGACTACTACCTCTGGTAATTGGGCATTTTTCAAAGCATTATTTAACGCGAGCATAGGAGTTTCACCAGGACGCATGAGTGGCAGAATACACCATTGCTCAGTATTATCTTGCCGCAGTTGGGGAATTAATCCTGCCTTTACCAAACTAGATTTACCCGAACCCGAAGCACCCAACACCACTGTTAAGGGATGAGTTTTGACAAAATTATGTAACTTTTCTACCAGTTCAGTTCTTCCGAAAAACAGTTCGCTATGTTCCTCGTTATAAGATTCCAAACCTCGGTAGGGATTTTTTGAAGCATCCAGAGGTGGTGCTGGCGGTAAGTTGAGTGGATGTCCGGGGGAAAGAAAAATATACTCGCCTTTATCATGCTTCTTCAGAGGCCAAATACCGGGGGTTTGCCGTTGGCGATTTCCTTCAGTGGCTGGTTCAACTGTATCCCGTAGATATAAGTAGAGTTCAGTAGCGGTGATGACCCCATCTCCTGGGGGTTTGCCATTGGTAGTAGGAGGATAGATATCAGCTTTACCTACAAGTGCTTCGATTAATGCCGCAGCAAAAGGGGAATGGGTGCCATCTGAGCCGCGTTCTGAGTTAAGTGCAAAGGCATCTAAGGCTTTTTGGTCAGAAGCTGCGCTAGTTATCACCTGCCAAGCTGGGTCACTAATAAAACGCTCATAACGCTCTTTGTGGATGACTTCTGGCGCAGTTAATAAATCTCTGTTGCTTGACCAGCGAAAGGCTCCAGCAAAACAGCAGTCGAGGATTCCCAAAAAATGACGGCACGGTAATTTACTCAGGGATTCCTGCAACTTAGTCATTGGTAGATAGGTTTGAACATCTCCCAATTTTGCATCTTGGGGAATCAGATAACCTTCTGGACCATCATCGCCATTCAGGGCTATCCCATGACCGGCAAAGTAAAATAGCAAGCGGTCATTTTCACTTACTTGTTCTGGTAGTATTTTTTCTAAAAATTCATTTAAGTTATTGAGAGTAGCTACTTCATCCAAACACTCCTGTACTTTATATTCATGCTTTTGTTGCAGTATTTCAATTAGCTTTTTGGCATCATTAACAGCATTGTGTAGAGAGGAAATACCGTTTGTGTAATTATTAATGCCAATGATAAATGCCATGTTTCTAGAAAATTCAGCCATAAAAACAGTTCCTTTGTTGGTTGTTTGTTCTACTTTTTTGAATCTGATATATTCATCAAACAGCACTGCATACTGACTTCCCGTCTGGAGATTACTGACTTGTGACTGACTTTTATAAATACTTTAGTTATCAAAGAAGTTGTGTTAAAAGTGCTTGGCTGTGACTTTAGGTATTTATTGATCCCCCCTTCCCCCCTTAAAAAAAGGAGAATATATCTTCAAAGTCCCCTTTTTTAAGAGGAATTTAGGGGGATTTAAAAGTATTCGATACATCATCAAATACTTTTAAAACATCCTCTAATAACAAAGCAAGTTTAGCTTGATGTACAAATGTCAACTACCTCTAGGAATGATTCAAAAACACAGATCAGGGTTTGAAAATTAGCATTATGGTTTGGGGCGCACTGTAGTAATGTTGATTTGACTGGTAATCCAGTCATCATACAATTCCTCTTCTTCTGGTGCAGCTCTCAGGTCGCGGGATTGCACACGCTTCATCAAACGGTTTAGGGTTCCCTGCCCTCGACCTGGTTCTCTTTCTGGGAAGAAAGGCAAGTCCAGTTCATTTTGTCTCAGTAAGGTAGCATCAAACTCAGCCGTACTAACAATTAGTTTGAGAATATCTTGGCTCTGAGTTATTCCCTGTTTCCAAAGTTTTTCTCGCACTGTCGGATAGATATTTTCACCTCCCAATGCCCAAGCTGACTCCCCTGGTTTGAGCCAAACACCTCCGGTTTCTAATAATTCCGGACTAACTGCATAGCTGTCTGTCAAATCCAGGAGGGCGCAAAAAAGTTCTTGATTGCTAGTATTTTTGAGTTTGACTTTAAAAGTCGGACTTTTCCACAAACCATTTTGCTGTTGATACTGCAAGCTAATAGTCGCATCTTTAACCTCTCGTTCTTCCTGATAAATTACCATTTGCACTGCATCGTCTTGAATGCTACTGGTTGCTGGGCTAGAGAGTTCAGCAATATTTGTCCAACGGGTAATATGCTCCAATCGCTCAATCGCTTGCAAGGCATTTTTTTCTGTATAATCCTGAATTTGAGCAACTATTGGACGGTCATCGGCTGGGCGAGTAATCAAATATTGCCCATTCCGAGCCAGTAATTTAAATTCGGCATTTTCAGTCTTTGCAACTTCCTGAAGGTATAGTGAGGGCTGATTTCCGCCTCCAATGGTCAGCAGCGCGGCGCGGGCTAATTTTACTCCTGCTGATTCACCAGTAATCAAAACACCTTTAGGCGGTAGAGGTAGACTAGTCACAACTGCTTTAAAAGTCATCTCTGATTCTAAAGTTTCAATACCACTAATCTGGACTAGACTCATTTGGGGCATAACCGCAATGACTTTAGCTTCACCTATGGCTGTTGACAATTCGTGCATCCTTTCCGGAGAACTGTCAAAGGGGAATAATGCAAGTTCGGTTGTTTCATCGCCTGAAGGTTGGGGAATTCCATGAACCGCACCCCCATCAACTACCCACTCATGATCTTTGTGATAACTGACAGTCAGGTAGGGTTTGCGTCCGGCGATCGCTCCTCCCAAAAACGGTTGTTCTAAATCATCTAGTACTGTTGCTTCTAATTGGGGGGATTGATTTGCAACTTTACTGCGAATTAAAGCATTAGTGCGTTTGAATAAATCTCTATAAGTTAAACTGCCATTAGCTTTTTTTAAGGTATCGAGTAAGAAATAAGAAAATGCTCCCCGATGTTGCCCACCCCCGTTATATTCTTTCGCTGTTTCGCGATCGCGGCAAGCTGCTAGAAAAATATGTTTTCCGCGTGGGAAAGTCCAGCCAGTGGGATTTTTTGTCAGACTGCGCTCAGTTAATAGTTGCTCGGCATCTTGATTGGAAAAGATAAAGCTTTCTAAGGGGCGTTTTCTTTTATCAATCGGAGCCAGACGCTCTGCGGTGTCCGCTTCCATATCACCGCGCGTGCCAGAGCTGGAGTGGCAACAGTCCATAATGATCGTAATGTGAGGGTTTTTCTCTGCTATCTCTGCAATCAGCTTCGCTAATTCTTTATCTGCCAAGTCCCAACCCCCTGGACTGCGGCTGTCGTAACAAACGAGGGTTTCATTCAGTCGGTCTGGTTCTATAGTCCAAAACTCTTCCGGGGCTTCTTCTTGAGAACCATGTCCTGCGTAGTAGAAAAATACTATATCTTCACTACTAGCTTGGCACAGATGTTGACGAAAACCATCAATGACTGCCTGTCGGGTAGCATCTTTGTTCAATAATGTACGTAGATGTAATTGGTATCCATCAGTATCAACCCGCCCTTCTAAGTATTCTTTGATTGCAGTTATATCATTTATACAGCCCTGCAATGGAGAAACATTTAGATATTCATCAATACCAACTAGTAATGCGTAGATATTCAGATTCATATAGATAGCAACCCTAATTTTTGACGATAAACGGCAAATCAGCGTAGATGTTCATATTTGGCATTCACCTCTGCACCCTTAAGGTCGTTCGGTAGCGAAGGTAGGTCTTTTCTGGCAAATCATCGATATTAATCGGTTTAGTCCCCAATTTTAACTTTGAAATCAGGAAAAGTTATACCAATTCGCAATTCGCAAGTCGCAATTCGCAATTAATAAATATAGCTCCAGTAAGGCTTTCCTGATTTCCATGTGTTGCCGAATTTTAGAGAATTGGTATTAGCTCTTCTCGAGCGATAAATGCGGAGCTTGTATCCGGATTTATCCCTGGACAAGTCTAGCTACCGATTGTTATCGAGTTATTTCGGGAAATATCACATCAAAATTTTAATCGCTGCAACCAAAGCTTCTAAGCCAACTGTGGTAGGTTCACTCAGGAAGTAACTCAGGTGATCGCAAGGTACTTCTTGAATGTGAAGAGGGTGCGATCGCCCTTTGGGAATACTCATGATACTATCCACAATGACTGCTATATCATTCGGCGTGCCAAAAAATGGCAATTCAACAACTTTCTTAAATAAACGTTGTTGTAGCCGTTCTATGATCGATGCTCTCTCTACTTCTTGTTCTAATGCTGCGGGAATAATAGAGGTATTACCAGCGATAATTGAGTAGGGAATGCCAGGGTCGTCACTCTCAGCGAGAGATTTGATAAACTCAGAAGTTGGGTTCATTTGGGCTAGGGCTACCCGAATATTTTTTTCTAATGTACCCATCAATATAGCTACCACTTTTGCGGGCCAAACAACTGTAGAAAGACCGTTGAGTGCAATACCCAGAGTCAATTTTACCCAATCTTCCACCACAGCCCAAGGAGAACCTGCATTTGGTGTTCCCAACATAATCAGGTGTTGGACAACTTTATTACCTCCTTCTCGCTCAATAAACCAGCGAGATACCAAACCACCCATTGAATGAGCAATAATGTGTAATTGTTTACCGTGATTTTCTGATAAACCCACATCTTTTAGTCGTCGTTTTAAATGTTGGGCATTCTGCTCAATGTTAGTATTCAGATTTTCGTAATCAAAAGTGAGAACTACATCATAAAGTTCGCTGATGCAAGACTTTTGCCCATCCGGTTGCAATACAGGTTGTTTGATTGTAGATACTAAACTTTCAGTATCGCCGATAATCCCGTGGATGTAGAGGGCAATTCGTTTTGCTTGCCCTATCTGCTGCTTAACATAATTCTCATCCTGGTTATAGGTTACTTTCTTGTCCTCTCCCACAGAGGCTACTGCTAAAATCGGATATTCAAATTCCCGTCCCAAACCCTGGCCGATCGCTTTTTGAAAAAAGATGCGAATAGAACCTTCCAGGCTACGTTCTCCCTCGCTAACGGGGGCTGGTAATCTTTCTAACTCAATTTCGATTTTGGCATCTCCGGTTGCTTTCCCACGACCTAAGGGTAAGAAAAATTCCCCATCATAACCCACAGGAAGCAGGTATTCATTGTTTGCTAGTTGTCCATCAACTAATAATTTTAAAGGTGCATCTGGGGTGACAACTTCGTGGTCTTTAACGTTGCTCAGTTCCAGTACAGTTAATCCTGGGTCTGTACCGCGACTGGTAGTAAATTGGAAGGGTCGAATAACTTCTGGATTTTCTCGTAAAATCGGGGGAACAATTTTATTACCTAAATCTCGGCTGACTTGTGGTGTAGTTGTAAGGCGAACATTTGCTACTAAGCTGGGATGGGGTTGTAACTTCACCCCTGCCGCTAATTGTTGTTCTTGTTCCTGAGAAACTGGGCTAGGATCTAAAGGACGGACTGTAGTGATTGTGATTTCCTCAGTGTACCAATCATCAAACCTCTTAGCCGCTCCCATTTCGCGTTCGCGATCTTGTGTGCGAGTCATTAAACGCTCAAGACTACTTTGATTTGGGGATTCTATATCTCTAGTTATAGGTCGAGGAGCATCAAGTTTATCCTGATTTAGCAATCTGACATTAAATTCATCCTTAGTCACAATCAATTTAAGAATGTCTTTGTACTCGGTAATTAAGAGTTTCCAATACTCATCAGGGACTTCGAGTTCCACCAATTCCTCTCCATTGATTAGAGCATAAGCTTCTTCTCCTGCTTCCAGCCTAATACTACCTGCTTCAAAAAATGGGGCGCTAATAGCGAAACTATCTGAAAGGTTGACCAAAGCACAGTAAAGTGGCTTTCTAGTTGTATTGGTAAGTTTAAGTTTAAATTCCGGCTTTTGCCATTCACCGTCCTTATACTTGTACTGCAAACGTATCTGCTTTGATTGTGATAAATCCTCATCAACAAATATGAGTTCCATCCTCACGTCACCAGGTTTAATTTGAGTCGCCGCAGTATTTGCAAGTTGAGCAATTGTTATCCAACGAGCAATATGTTCTAAACGTTTAATTGCCTTGTCTGCATTGTCTGAAGTGTAATCATCAATTTGAGCTACTAGGGGTCGGTCATCTGTTGCTTTGGTTACTATATACTGGTTATTGCGACACAACAGGCGAAAATCGGCTTTGCCAACTTCTTGTGACTTGCAGACATAGGCTGAGGGTTTACCATTGAGTCCGGCTGTTTTGAGCTTTTCAAGCGCCAGATTTACACCTGCTTCATCTCCCTCAAAGTAAACCCCTAAAGGCGGTAGTGGTAAACTGGTAACAACTGCTTTAAAAGTGCGATCGCTTTCGCTTTTCAGGTTTTGCACTCCTTGGATATCTATCTTGCTCTTAGTTGGCAATACCTGAGTCACTTTTGCTCTACCCACAGACTTTGAGGGGTCGCGCAAATCATCGATAGTGGCATCAAAGGGAAACAGTGCCAGTAAAGTAGTTTCGCTATCTTTGGGTGGTTGCACTCCGTGGACAGCACCACCTTCAATCACCCAGCCAGAGGTTTGATCATGCTGAACAATAAAGTAGGGTTCAATTTCGGCGATCGCACCATCGAGGAAAAATTTGTTATCATCCTCAATGTGATTTACTTCCAATTGCGGAGACTGGTCTGACCTTTCACTGCGGACAATGGCATTTGTACGTCCAAATAAATCCCGATAAGTCAGCTTTCCGTTGGCTTTGGAAAGTGTATCCATCAAAAAATAAGAGAAATAACCCCGACATTTACCAGGATATTCCTTTGCTGTTTCGTAGTCTCGACAAGCTGCTAAAAGAACATGACGACCTGTGGGTATCTTCCAGCCAGTCGGGTGTTTTTCGGGGTCACGGTCACGAAAATCTGATAGTTTCTCTAAATCTTCCAGCTTAAAAATAAAGCTATTCAGTGGACGTTCTCGCTTGTCTGTGTTTAAGCGTCGTTCTTTAGCTTCTTGCATTGGGTCTCTGGTGCCGGAACCAGAGTGGCAACAATCTAGAATAATGGTCAGATGCGGCTTTTTTTCTGCTACTTCCGCAATTAGTAGTGCCAATTCTTTATCTGCCAAATCCCAGCCGTTCTCGGTACGGCTGTCGTAGCATACTAAAGTTTCATCCTGATGGTCTGGTTCTATGTGCCAAAATTCCTTTGGTGCTAATTCTTGGGAACCATGACCACTGTAATAGAACAAAACTACATCGTTTTCTCCAGCTTGACAAAGATGGTTGCGAAAGCCATCAATAACACCCTCACGGGTTGCTTGTTCATCTTTAAGTGTTTGTAAATACAGTTGGTATTCTTGTTTGTCAAATCGTTCGTTTAGATATTCTTCTATTGCTGTAATATCGTTTACACACCCTTGGAGGCGATGATTAGGGTTGCGATAGTTGTCGATTCCCACAAGCAAAGCATATAGTTTCCGACTTCCGATTCCTCGTGCCGGAGTCAACACCGCAGTAACAATACTAAGGATTCCATCAATTGCCTCTGTAATTTTAGCTATATTATTAGCCTTTTCAATTTCATGGTTTAAGTTGTCTATTCCTTTTTGGAGTGAAGATTCATTTAATTGTAGGTCTGCTAAAAGTCCTTCTAATATTGTATTATCTACTTTCTCAATTTCAACAGCAAGTTTATCTCGTTTATTGATAAAAGCTAATCTCTTTCCTGGTTCAACATCGTTAATATCTATTCTATTAAGTTTTCTGTAGATTTTTCTTAAATCTTCAAGTACTGCTTCAGAATTAGTGGACATAAATTAATCTTTCCTAATTAATGACTATTTTTTTCGGGAATAAATACCGAGAAGAAATTAGTTTCCTGTATAAAATTATTTAGTTCTTTACTAGTTAATTGTCCTTCAATAGAAGCAATAAAAAGCTCTTTAAATTGATTTAAATTATGGCTCTCCCAGACTAAATATGTTAAATTAACAACAGAAATACCAATTTAGTAGAACCCTTCTTCTAAAATTATGAAAGTTAGTTAAGCCATAAGCCCTGCGTTTAATAAGCTTAATCTTCTGATTAATTCCTTCTACGATACCTTGAGTAGTTCGGTGATCAAAATAAGCCAGAATTTCATCTATCCATCTACTGATGGTTCGACAACTTTTGGGGAAAAATTTATAAGCTGCTTGAGTCCATTCCAGGAATTTATCTAAGGCTTCATCACTGGTTATTGGACTTTCAAATATATCTCTAATTGCTTCTTTATTGCGATACATTTCTCCTAATTCTGGAGCAACTTCTCGGAGTAAATCTATCTGAGCTTGTTCCTCATGACTGAGGCATTCTTTTTTCTTTAACAAAGGGTATTTACTGTGAGTTAAGCCAGCTAATTTCTTTTCTCTTTCTTGGCGGTTTTTCATTTTATTAGCTGCTCTTTTTTCCTGTTTTCTTCTTTCGTCTAACTCCTGATTTATTTGTTTCATGACATGAAATCTATCCGCTACTACTTGAGCATTCGGTAGCATTTCTTGGATTAAACTTTTATAGGGTATCCATAAGTCTATGCTGACTTCTTCTATTTGATTCAATACCTCTGAACCTAGACTGGATAAGTATTCTGCAATAACTGTTTTATTTCTTTTCTCTAACAATGCTATCGGTCTTCTTGCCTCTAAATCTACTAATACTGCTGCATAATTCTTTCCTCCTTTTAATTGTGTGATTTCATCTATTCCTAGCTTTTTTATCTGATGGGGTTTTTCTTTTAGTAAATCTAACTCTAGTTCTTTTAATATTGTTTCTATCTCAGATGGTGTCATTGTATTTCTTCTAGCTGCACTCTCTACATCAGTTTCTAAGACTTCCTTGATTACTTTCATTGCTAGTCTTTTTGTGTAAGTTCTTCTAGTTTTTACAAAAGACAATTTTTCGCTAAAAACTTGATGACATTCTGTACATTTGAATTGACGACGATTTACTTTTAAAATTACTTGATAGTCACTCATTGGTATATCTCTGACCATATACCAATGATTTTGATGAGTTTTATTAGTTGTCTTTCCACAGTGAGGACACTGAGAAACTTTTGACTGATTTTGGATTTCAATTACGATTTCATCGTCGGTGATAAAATCGTAATTTACCACCTTGATATCTTCAATATTAATCAGTTTAGTAATAAAATGAAGTAGGGGATTAGAAGGCATATTTATTAAAATGATAATTTTATTTTCAATATTTATTGTCTTTTGTACTCTCAATTACTTCTGCATTTCCTTCCCAGCTTGGGTTATTGCCACCAATCACTGGTCATTATATTGAAATATATTTGATTTTTTCGTACTATTTTATCATAACTACTCTGGGAGAGCCTAAATTATTACTTGCTTTATCTATTGCTAATATTATCTGAGCATTCTGTGTCAGAACAGTTAATCTTGTCTCGCTCCATTCATTTTCATCTATATTTTCTGACTTAAGAGGTTCAATTAGAAGGCGTTGTTCTTGTAAATCTTGCAGTGTGACGACATCTTGTTCCACTAATTCACTGATGAATTTTAGGACTTTTTCTTGTATTGTTATTTCTCGATAAATTGTGTATTTTCGTTTTTCTAATTCTCTTCTAAGTGAGCCATTAATCCGAGAATCAAGAACTATCTTAGTGATTAATGACAACTGATCAACTTTGATGGGACTTAAATTTATAAGCTTGCTACCACTTCCCTCTAACTGAGCAGTTATATTTCCAACTGCTTTCTCAGTTCTAACTGGAGAGTCAGAATCAGCTAGCTCTATAAGTTTACTAAAGTATGCTTGCAATAACTCATTATGCTTACGAAGTTCATTGAGAAGTGAAAGCCGTTTTTTATCTTGTTCTGACAAGTTATTATAGGTATTAACAATTCCGTCAGCAGGTTTATTACCATTAACTTGTGCCCTATCTCTTCTGCTCTTTAATACTTGTTCAGATGTTGTCTTGATTTTAATCTGACCAGCAGTGTCTAATAGAGAATTAGTAGCTTCAGCAAAAACTTTTCCAGATTCGGCAAATTTTTTATACTCATCTGTAGACCTACAGCCACTTGTGAAAGTTGCTATAATCACTATTACTGTCAATGTTTTGTGAAAATTTTTCATCATAAGTATTTGACATTACAGTCTATAGGACCTCGTAAGGCGCGACCAATAAAGGCAGTAATAGAGGTAGATACGCCTGTAATCGTGCGTACTCCACTCTTGATTTCTTCTACGTAAACGCCTGGATAAGTTGGTTTTATGGGCATTGTTCGTTCTCTGATTAAGAATTAAAACCTACAAATTGACAAAATAGTCAACTTTTAAATAAAAAAATTAAGATAGATTGTAAATTTTAATATCAGTAATAAGTTATTTGAGCAAGTAAGCTAAATTCGTATTAGATATAACATTGCAACGAATTACTTTTAATATTAGTTGTCTTATCGGCTCTGAAACTCATAAAACTCATCCCATAACTCATAGTAAAACTCATGAAAAATAACATCTTTAAATAGGAATGGTACTAAAATAACTTATAACTAACAATACCTCTGCCAATTTACGAGGGTTCAACACCCGTAAAAACGGTATGAATACGTCCTAAAGAAGTAAGCTTGGCAAAAATCTGGGTTAATAAAATAGGCTCAGGCATTTCCGGAAGCATTTTTAACATTTCACAAACATATCGAAAACCACGATAATAAGCCTTAAGATCAATAATGCTCGAATCGAGATTGTGGTGGCGAAAATCAGCCAGAAGATGGTGGGATAAATTGACCATGAAAAATGCGTGTTTTAGCAGCATTAGTCACCGCAGTTTGGCTCAAGTTCATGAAATCTTCTAATCCCCAAAACTGCTTGGCATCTCGAAAGTTGAATTCGATTTGAAAGCGCAGTTTATAATAGTCAATTATTTTCTCAGATGACAATTTTAGGTCACTAGAAAAATAGAGCAAGTCATGAACAAAAAATGGGCTGCCAAACGAATCACAATAAATCTTGCATCAGCTGAAAGCGAAAAACTTGAAAAATATTGTGCAAGTACAGGTAGACCTGCAACTGATGTGATTCGGGAGTTGATTCGCTCTCTCTCCATAACCGAGTTGTCAGCATCGGAACAGCCTCAACCAGTGCCACAGTCGGTCGCCTCAAGCGGATAATAGGTGAATTCAAGCCTTATCAGACCTTGCTCAAAGCCTGACGACACAGAACACCCACCCAGAACAACCCACTGACTCGTAGAGTTTTTACGTCAATCCCCCTTAGTTGGAATCGCCGAATAACTCGACTTTAGCCGATAGAAAAACGATATATTATATAATATCAACCCTGTTGAAAATGAAACATTACAAAGAAAATATTCTGGAATTATGACTAAAGTAGAATTTACTATTTCCGTTCATTCTGTTAATAATACCATTAGAGAAGAGGCAGAAACTAAAGCCAAAGAAGCTTATGTGATGACTCTACTTAAATATGGAGAAATTAGCAGTGGTAAGGCTAGTCAATTACTAGGAATTCCTAGACTAGACGTAATAGATTTGATGTCTAAGCATGAAATATCCCTATTTGACGATAGTATGACTTTAGAGGAATTTCAGCAAGAAGTTAATCAAGCAAAAGTGAAATTACAAGGCAATAATCTATGATTGTTGTCTCAGATACAACCCCATTAAGTGAACTTTCTAAAGTTGGTAGATTAGACTTGCTTCAGGCTGTTTTTGGTAGAGTAATAATTCCTCAACAAGTCTATGCAGAATTAACAACGGGGAATCATCCCGCAGTTTTAGCTGTAAAATCAGCCTTATGGCTAGAAGTTCGTTCTATAAGTAATAACCAACTTATTGAACAACTACAATTAGAAACAGACTTAGATTTAGGAGAATGTTCGGCAATTATTTTGGCAGAAGAATTAAAAGCAGATCAACTTTTAATTGATGAAAAAGCTGGGAGAAAAGTTGCTATTAGTAGAGGCTTGCCAATTATTGGTTTAGTTGGAGTGATTATCTTAGCAAAAGAGCAAGGATTGATTGATAATGTCAAGAATATTTTAGATGATTTAATGAGTAAAGGAACAAGAATCAGCCCAAAAATTTATGATTATGCTCTGATTACAGCAAGAGAAATTTAAAACAATCTGGCAATGAACCTATCCCCAAGTGACTGGCTAGAAAATATCATCTAGTTACCAGACCGATAAGCCTGACGGCATGGCTACGCTTACCGCCTACAGTAGGACATGAGCTAATGGAGACGCTAGCGCGAACGGCGATCGCATATACGCACTCATCACCATTCATCCCGCAACCACTCTAACCCAATCCTCAAAGCTGCCTCTGCCGTGTAATAAATCTTTTGTTCCCCGAATATCCCACCCGTGCGGCTAATGATGCGAAACTGCCAGCAATGCCCTGGCGTGTAAAAAACCATTAGGATACTGCTGTTCACACAGAGTACCGTATAAACTTTCACTTGGGACATTGACTGCTGTTGTAGGTGTGATGATGTATTTTAATAAAAGAACTCAGGAGTCAGGAGTCAGAATTCAGAATGATTCCTGAACGAAAAATCAATGAGTAAAAGGGTTCAAATTCCCACTGTCTATACGGTGTCTACAATTGCTTAGGGTTTGAATCTCCAAGCGATTGTGATTCTGAATTCTGAATTCTGTCTTCTGACTTCTTCTTCAATTGTCTGCAATTTCTCACTCAATCAAACCCAAATGCCGGTGGAAAACTTCAACAGCATTCGCCACACCATCTTCATCCCTAATCTTCTGGCCTAACTCCTGGGCTTTCTTCCGCATCACCTCATCACCGAGAACTACTTCAATTGCTGCTGCTAAAGTTTTTTCTGATATCTTCTGGTACGGTATCGGTTGTGGGCTAACTCCCAACCGGGTCAGCTTTTCACCCCAAATCGGCTGGTCTGCAAAAAAGGGTACGGTAACTGATGGTGTCCCCGCACGTAACACTGCCGCCGTTGTACTAGCTCCTGCGTGATTTACTATTGCTGGCACTTGAGGAAATAACCAATCATGCGGAACTTCCTTGATCACAAACACTCGTAGCGAATCTTTTACATTTACTGTTGTTCCAATGCCCCCCCAGCCTGATAATATAATCCCGCCTTGACGTGTTTTCTTTAAGGCTTCCACAATGTAGTGTGTGAGATATTCTGGATTGGGCATCGTCATGCTGCCGAACCCAAAACACAAAGGTAATCTAGCGTGGCAAAACTAGCTAGAGCAAAAACTTAAACGTAGTAAATTCGTTATTATTGAAAATTTTGGTTTACCTATTTACGCCTATTTCAATCATGAAAAATCTACTCTAGCGAGTTTTACCACTCTAGAAGGTAATTGCTTTCGCCCAAGAAAATCCTCTAGTTCGATAGGTGGCTCGTATTCGGAGGCTTGGTCAATAAACCAGAAACCAGTCACATACGCCCAATGCGGCCAGTCACGAGGTTTTGGGATCACGTGCGAACTAAATCCATACAATACAGGGATTCGTGATACATTCGCCGGAGTCTTCTGTCTGAAGCGTCTGCCCAAATATGGTAGAGGCGGCAATTTCAAAGTTTCTGTTCTGAAGTGATTGAGCAATTGACGATATCTTTGCCAGTGCAAAAACTCTACTAGTAAGTAGCTGCCATAGTTGATTAATTTCTTTAGCGGGTTTTTAGTTATTTGAGCAAACCTCAAAAACCCAAACATTCCTGTAGGAGTCAACGGCAGAACTGATGCAAAAAAGCAGGGTACGCCTAATTTCTCTGCGATATGATATCCAAAGGTAGCTAACGGCGTGTAGATAATTACCTCGCTTCCAACACACGCACTCCAAGCTGATTCCAACTGTTCAAGTAAAAGCTTATCTCCTTCTTCTTTTTTCAACTTTTCTCCCGCAATCAATCGCTGCCCTTGTTTCGATTGTAAAAACTCTTCCATATTGCCAGCGATCGCCGCAAACTTTAAATCGAACTTCCTCACAAATGGTTCAAAGTTCTCATGGGTTGCTACGGTTACTTCATGCCCCGCACGCTTCAAGCCAATAGCCAAAGCGCAGTATGGTTGCAAATCTCCTCTTGAACCTACTGTTAGAATCGTAATTTTCAGTTTCCGGCTTGGTGCTATAGGTAAACTTTGACTCAAATGCTTTTTCAAAAATGAAAACTCCAGTATCTAAAAATTGTACTAATTCCCTGAGCCTCTGGGCGATAAACCAATACAGTTTAGATCAGCCTGCTTTTTCGTAACTATTCCTTTGCCTTCACAGAGGAACTTTCTTAACTGAACCACATTGACATTTGAAGCATTTATTTCCCACAAGCTAGTAGTCTGCCATCTGCCAAGGGAACAATGCAAAGGTGGTCAGCAGAGGAGCGGAGGAGCAGAGGGGCAGGGGGAAAAGACTTACTACTGCAAGTTTCTCCCCTGCTCCCCTGCTCCCTTGCTTACCTCCACGTAGCAATTTTGGGTTGGTACACTACTAGTTCCAAAACTTTGGAAAGGTGCTTGTGTAATCATGGATAACTGTTCGAGCCATAAAGGTCAAGAAATTGAGGCTTTAATTAAAGCAGCCGGAGCTAAACTAATTTATTTACCACCATATTCTCCTGATTTTTCACAAGCTTGAAAATTGTTAGTCAAAAATTAAGAGTATACTTCGTTCTCTTGGTTCCAGAAATTATCCAGACTTAGCTATAGCTATTGAAAGCGCCTTTAGTAAAGTCTCTCTAAATAATATCCGTGCTTGGTTTACTCATTGTTATTACCTCACCAGACTAGAAATTGCTATAAATTTAGCAATAAATAATATGAAGGTTATGAAAAGATTTTCCAGAAATATAGACATTTCAGTAAATATCCGTTATCTATAGGACTAGTATTTAATTTTTGAAATATACGTAGGGTGTGTTATGCCGTAGGCTAACGCACCAAAACCTTCGGATGGTGCGTTACAAAAGCCGTAACACACCCTACAAGACTACTAAGATTTTTTCAGAAATCAAATATGATTCCTATAGTTATTATCGGGTTATTTAGATATTTCCTATATTCAAGCTAAACATCCACGAGTAATAACCCACAACGAGGACATAAAGATTCCTTATTCTCTGCTCTGTAAAGTATTCCCTATTTTCAAGCTATTGAGGCTTACGCATTGACAAACCAACTAAACTGTGGGCTGTGGTTTTCTGGCATTCAAGCTTGATTTTTATACTCTTTTTCAGTGATGTCTAAGGTTTCTGAAACTAGTTGTTTTTGTGAATGCACACGTTCATGAATTTGTACAGTGCCTAAGACTTAGATAGTCGCAGATAATTGATAAGTTGCTACCTAAAAGCCAATCAAGGGGAAATTTTCAAATAAAAATTCATAACCCTTAAGGGTGATAAGAAAGAATATCAAAACATCGAGATTTGACAAATTTTTGTGTGCTTAAACAGCACTAGCTGCAACTTGATAACTTAATTTAATCGAAAAATTCAGATAGAAAGAGCTATGGCAAATATCATTGGAACCAACGGAAATGATACCCTATTGGGCACTAACAGCGCAGATACGATTAATGGGAAAGCAGGTAACGATACTATCACACCTAATTATGGCAACGACACTCTGACTGGTGGCGGTGGCAAGGATAAATTTATTTATAACTTGGACGATGGTACTGATACCATCAGCGATTTTGGTGGCATCGGTAAAGGAACAACCCCGACAGCAGGAATCATTGCCGAAGTAGATACCATCAAATTCCAGGGTACTAGCTTGATTGCCCGAAATCTGCTGCTGACCCAAAATGGTAACAATCTGGAAATTACCTTTGAAGGGATACCTGGTGCAAAAGTTATCCTCAAAGACTTCAAATTAGAAAACTTGGAGAACCTAAGAGCTTCTGGTACAACACCAGCTATAGGTAATATCCTATTTGATGGGCAAACTACTATCACTGACAGCTTTAATGTCCTTGATGCCAACTCCACTGATACTAGCCTGGGTATCAAGAACACTGTTACCTTTCTCAATGACCTCAACAACAATATTACGGGTTTAGACGATTCAGATGATGTTGTTAATGGTCAGTCCGGGAATGACAAAATCGATGGCAAAAGTGGCAACGATCTGCTACGAGGTGGTACAGGAAATGATACTCTCATTGGTGGTGCAGGCAATGACACTCTCAACGGTGGTGAAGGGGATGACTCCCTCGACGGTGGTAAAGGGAATAACTCACTCTACAGTGGTGAAGGCAATGATACTCTCAACGGTGGTGAAGGCAATGATGATCTCGACGGTGGAACTGGTAATGACCTGTTGAGGGGTGGTGCGGGCAATGACCTGTTGAGGGGTGGTAGGGAAAATGACACCCTTCTTGGTGGGACTGGCAACGATAACTTGAGTGTTGGTTCTTCAGATGTTGATTTTTTAGGAGGCAATCAGCTCCTCTCTGGGGATGATGGCAACGATACTCTCTTTGCCTCAGGTTATCAAGATACCCGCGGCAACGGGGACACCTCTTACGTCTTTGGCAACAACACCCTCAACGGTGGCGCTGGTGATGATTACTTGATTGCTAACTTTTTAAAAGGCAATAACCTGCTCAATGGTGGTGACGGCAACGATACGTTTTCCAATAACTACAGTGGCAATAGTACGATAGATGGAGGTAAAGGTGACGATTTGTTGTCCTATAACACCGATTATTACTATGGTACAGAGGCGGTCATAACGACATTCAATCCTACTACTAACATTGGCTTAATTACGGCGGGGACAAATCGGATTAGCTACAAAAATATCGAACGATTAGATATCTCGGGTACAGACTACGATGACAATCTTGTGGGGAGCAACGGCAACGATACGCTTATCGCAAGCAGTAGTGGCAATGATACTGTAAATGGGGGAATAGGTGACGATGTGTTGATCGTCAATGGCAGGTATGATACTGCGGGAATTACTTCAACAGATGGGGGAATAGGTGACGATGTGTTGATCGTCGATCACAGCAATGCTAACGGGGGAATTACAACAGCATTCAATCCTACCACTAACATTGCCTCAATTACGGCAGGCACGAGTCGGGTTAACTACAAGAATATCGAGCGATTAGATATCAAAGGTGGACTCTATAATGACAATATTGTAGGGAACAACGGGAATGATACGCTCGATCCGGGCAAGAGTGGCAATGATACTGTAGATGGGGGCAAAGGTGACGATTTGTTGAGGTTTTCTCCCTTCTTTGCTAGCGAGGGAATCACTTCAACATTCAATCCTACCACTAATACTGGCTCAATTACCGCAGGCACGAATCGGGTTAGCTATAAGAATATCGAGCGATTAGATATTACAGATACACAATACGATGACTTGATTGTGGGGAGCAGTGGCAACGATACGCTCACTACGCGAAGTGGCAATGATACTGTAGATGGGGGCAAAGGTGACGATTTGTTGAGGTTCGGTGCTAGCGAGGGAATCACTTCAACATTCAATGCTACCACTAATACTGGCTCAATTACCGCAGGCACGAATCGGGTTAGCTACAAGAATATCGAACGATTAGAGATCGCAGCTACAGAGTCCAATGACAATATTGTGGGGAGCAATGGCAACGATACGATAACAGGAAACTATACTTTCTATGTCGGGAGCCGTGAATCTTATGCGGTTGAGGTTATTAGTGGCAATGACACAATAGATGGGGGCGCAGGTGACGATTTGTTGATTGTCAATAATAGCGGTGATTCCCAGGGCAAGGGAATCACTTCGACATTCAATGCTATCACTAACGAAGGATCAATTACGGCTGGTACAAATCAGGTTAGCTACAAGAATATCGAGCGATTAGATATCTTCGCTACATTTTACAATGATTTGATTATAGGGGGCAATGAGAATGATACTCTCAATGGTGGTGGTGGCAATGATACCCTCAGAGGTGGCAACGGTAATGATAGCCTAATTGGAGGAGCTGATACTGATACCTTTGCTTTCAATAGTTTCAATGAAGGCATTGATAGAGTTTATGACTTCAACACTACTAATGAACTGATTCGGGTATCGGTTGCTGGCTTTGGTGGCGGGTTATCACCAGGTTCACTTTCAGCTAATCAGTTTACTATTGGAGCATCTGCATCCACTAGCACTCAGCGATTTATTTACAACGATGTTACAGGTGCATTGTTCTTTGATCAAGATGGCAGTGCCAACGTCTTTACTCAGGTACAATTTGCACAACTCTCTGCGGGGTTATCACTAAGCAAAAACAATTTTGTGGTTGTTTGATTGTAATTAGCACTCTATCACTCTAAGCAGACAGAATAGAAAATGGTTCGGATTGCAAGGTCTCTGAAATCGCAACTTGCATCCGATTCATCAATGCAAATTGCGATCGCATTCGCTATTCCAATTATAGAATCAGCGGCACTAGTAGTTCGCCAAGGAAACTTGGCGGGGTAAAGGCGAAGGTGGGGTACCCTCTGGGGATAAGGGGCGGGGGGAAAGGGTTTAAATCCCAAACCCAGTTCCCTTTCCCCTTTTCCAAAGATAATAGTTCTAACTGGGAGATGAAAGTCTACAATCGTCATAGCGAATAGAAAGCACACACAGATAATTAGTGCTATGGAACTAAAATAATAAAGCGGAGGATAAGCTATGAGCTGATATATTGATTCCACTGCTTTCTGACTCAGACCAAATATTGTCCATTTTTTGAATGTAGAGATTAATAAAAAGTAAATAGCAACATAAATAAAAAGAACTCTTATCTTGATATCAAATTTTCTTCTTTCTGACTTGATGACAAGTCGATTTGGTGTTGTTTCTAAAATTTTCAACATTTTGACTGATAATTTCTTCTTCAATCGTGTTCTGAATCAATAATTCGTGGGAAAAAATAACCATTACCTCTTGCTGTGATAATGAATTCTGGGTCGTTGGGGTCGGATTCTACCTTTGTCCGCAATCGTGAAATATGCACATCTACCACACGGGTGTCTGTATTCATTTCTGGTACAAAGCCCCACAATTGCTGTAATATTTCAACCCTTGAAAAAATCTTTCCCGAATGATTTACTAACAACTCTAATAAGCTAAACTCCACACCTGTCAACCGAATGCGTTGCTCATTTTTATGGACTTGCCGCTTACTTGTATCGATTTTCAGGTCGCCTGCATGAATTATAAGAGAGTTAGGAATAGTATTGATACTGGTTTTGTGGGAGCGCCGTTTTAGTACACAGGCAATTCGAGCTTCTAAGCTGTTACGCAGTTAGATTGTATAATATTAGATTAATTACTTAATCTAGTA
>NZ_CAWUDN010000096.1:0-31000 GCF_963920915.1 Nostoc sp. PCC 9305 | reverse complement strand
CCGATTCATCCTAATGCTGCTGGTATTGATATTGGTTCTCAACATCATTGTGTGTAGCTATATCCGTCAACATGATTGCTTTGGGCGGGTTTTATTGTCGTTTACGTTCTAGCTTTGGCGCTCCCAAAGCTATTAGGGACTTGCAAGAAAATAAAATACCAGTTAAACAGGCACAATAGTAATATCCCATTTGGGTAATGTTTCAGAACGCTGCCATAGAGTTTGGTACTGTTCTAACTCTTGTGATAAAACTTTGATTCCTTTTTCATAGGTGGTTTCAACTCGGTGAACAATGGGTGTAATCCCTTTCCAACTCGAATATGGCATCTGTTTGCGGAATTTTTTTCAATGGCTTGGTTTTTTGTGTTTTTTTAGGCGATATCCCAGGCGATTGAGAATCTCTCCCAAGGTTTGACGAGACGGCAATTTGCTATCTTCGTAGCCTTTTTGACTCACTAATGCCTCTCGTACCGCTCTAGCACTGATGCGGGCATATAGAAAGGTTGATTTAAATTTGGGGTCTGCCTGGGACTGAGCATCCACTAATGAACGAATATCTGCTTCTAAGTTCGGCAGAACCTCAACACTTTTATGTCGTCCTCTTGCCTGATAGTTATCAACACAGACTATCCCCGTTCGTCTTTCATGCAATCCGAGTTGCACACAGGAGCGATTCCATCCCAAAACTGTTTCTGCAATGCGCGCTGAACTATCGAAGTAATCTTCGGTAACTTTTGCCATGAAGCCTCGTTTCCGGTTGCCAGTTAGTTTCTGGGCTGCATCTTTAAAAGTAGATTTGATGTTGTCAGTGAGCATCAAAACAGGGATTCCTATTCTAGAGATTTAGTCTAAGTGCGGGTAGTTCCGCACTTCCTACCTTCTAGGATGACTGGTACTTTATTTCTCCGCAAGTCCCTTACTGCTACCGCTCATAAGATTGTACGGTTTTTCTACCAATTAACAATTGCTACAACTATAAATTAGGTTAGCGATCGCACGAAGTAATTTAGCTGGCTCCACTGGTTTGGTGATATGCTGCCCAAATCCGGCGGCAATTGCCTGTTGATAATCAACCTCACCAGCATAAGCTGTAAGAGCGATCGCGGGAATTTTCCCGCCAAGTTCTGGTGACATAGCTCTAATTTGACGAATCAGCATATAGCCGTCTACTTCTGGCATTCCAATGTCGCTTAACAGCAGATTTGGCTGGAACTGAGGCATAATTCGTAGTGCTTCCATCGCAGATGCAGCCTGGATTACTACCGCGCCAGATTGCTCCAAAATGAAAGCAATTAACTCTCGTGTATCCCGCTCATCATCCACAAGCAGAACTTTTAACCCCTTGAAATTGGGCAAATCATCGGTTTGAGAGGCAATATGATTGCTATTTAGATCGACCTCGATTAACGGTAACATGACTGTAAAGGTTGCTCCCTGTTCTTCACCCAAACTTTCTGCTTTAACTGTGCCGCCATGTAGCTCGACAATGTGACGAACAATCGCTAATCCTAAGCCCAGTCCGCCGAATTTCCTGGTGGTTGCGCCATCAGCTTGTCGAAAGTAGTCAAAGACGAATGGTAAAAAATCAGGACTAATTCCCTTACCTGTATCACTGACTCGCAACTTAACCTGAGAACCAACAGACTCTAAAGTGATTTCTATCTCTCCACCTTGGGGTGTAAACTTAATAGCATTGGAAACTAGATTCCAGATAACTTGCTGCAAGCGACTGGAATCACCTCTGACTAAAAATTTAGAATTTGAAGTTTGGCATTTTAAATTGTTAGGTTGCTTATTAAAATCGATAGATTCTAAATTTATTTGAGAATTGTCTAATCCAAAATCGTTCGATGGTTCCTGTGCCTTGTCGTTCGCGTAGTGTGCCAGAGGGAAAGACTGAGTGCCCGCGTCGAAGTCTAAAATCGTAAATCGTAAATCGATCGATTTGGCTTCAGCGGCTAGACGTACAGTTTCTATTGCTGCGGCGATCGCAGTTTCTAGGTTTACAGGAGCAATATTCAGACTCAGCTTACCTTGAAGAATGCGAGAGACATCCAGTAAATCTTCGATTAATTGGGTTTGCAGCTTGGCATTGCGCTCAATGGTTTCGAGAGCGCGAGTAGTGGTTGCTTCATCATACTTTTTCGTTTGTAGTAATTTCGACCATCCCAAAATCGGGTTTAGTGGAGTGCGAAGTTCGTGGGAAAGCACCGCCAAAAACTCATCTTTGATTCGATTAGCTTGGATTAATTCTTCTTTACGGCGCTGTAACGAAGCCATTAACTGAGAGCGTTCCAGAGCAACCGCCACCTGATCGGAAGTTGCTTGTAATAGAGCTATTTCCCCAGAAGTAAAATGGGTACGGGTGCGACTGGCAAAAGAGAGGACACCAAGCAGCTTTCCCTGAGCAATTAACGGTTGACCTGCATAGGCTGTAATTCCTAAAGCATGGAGGATGTTGGCATGGGGATGGGTAGAGTGCGGCACATTATTGACGACGATTTGACGGCGTTCTTGCACCACTAGTCCGCATATCCCTTCATCAAATTCCAGGTATTCAATTGCTTGAAATACTTCATCACTAATACCGTTCCAAGCTACTAACCGGAGTTTCTGCTTATTTTCGTGTGTATCGATTAAATAGTGAAAGTAACAATGCAAATCCATTTGCGCCGAGAGTTTGCTAAACAAGCTGTTCATTAGATCCAAAGGGCGCTCGGTTGAAAGCAAATCGCTGGTTGTTTCCGAAAGCAGTTTAAGTCTTTCACTGCGCTCTTGTAAGGCTTGTTCTGCAAGCTGACGTTCGCGAAGGGCACGTTCGCGTTCGGTAATGTCAATTGCAACCCCTCCTACTAAGCGTTGGCCAGAGGCATCGGCAATGGGAAACTTATAGACCAAAAATTCGCCAAGGGTGCCATCTGTGCGGGGGACAGACTCAATCGTTTGAATAACCTGATTAGTCTCGGCAACTATTCTAATGTTATCGAGGAGGGGTTGAGCAATTTGGACTGGGTATAGGTCAAAAATGTTTTTATTGATCGCCTTATTTGTTGGCACATTGAATGTGCTGAAATAAGTTGGACTGAGGTAAAGTACACGTCCGTCTGCATTTGTAATCCATGCGGCGGCGGGAATATTATCCATAAAAGCTTGAAATTGCTCTTGACTCTGACTCAGCGCTTTTTTAACTTGTTTAAGATCGCTAATATCCAGAATGAATGCGACTGATTTATGCCGAGATTCTCCTAAAAGGGAATAGCCAACTACAACTGGGACGCTGGAACCATCTTTGCGAATAAATTCCTTCTCATAAGGAGTACAGGTTCCCTTCGCTATTGCTTCGGCAATAGCCAGTTCATCTAAATATTGATACTCAGATGGTGTGATATCAGCCCAGCTTAATCTACCTGCTTGGATATCCTCTTGGGTATAGCCGACAATTCGCAAAAACTCGTCGTTGGCTTCAGTGATGCTACCATTCACATCACCAAAGAGAATGCCAACTATATTCGCTTTCACAAAACTTCTGAGCCGTTCCTCACTTGCTTGGACTGCCTTCTCTGCCTGTTTGCGTTTGCTGATATCTGTAGTGCTGCCAACTAAACGTAACGGGTTTCCATCTGCATCCCGTTGCACCACTATCCCTTGATCTAATACATAGATATACTGTTTGTTTTTGTTGCGAATTCGGTATTCGGCAGCATAGCGATCGCTATTTTTCAAAGCAAGTATCGCCTCTTGTACGCTTGGCAAATCTTCTGGATGAACAAGCTCACACCACCAATTACCAGTTGTTTCAGCTTCTGCGAGAGAATAGCCCAAAATTCGAGTTAACCCATCAGTTCTTTCAACGCTATCCTGTTCTATATTCCAGTCATAAATCAGACAGTTGACCGCAGATGCTGCTAACTCAAACCGTTCGTTTGCTAACCTCAGACGTTCCTCTTTCTGTCGCAAAGCTCGTTCTATTTGTTTGCGTAAGCGAAGCTCGTCGTAGACATCGCTGATGTCGCGGTAGAAAATGTCAAGACCATCTTCACTAGGGTAGGCGTGAATCTCCAGCCACAAGTCATATTTGGGTGGTAAGTAGTAGTGAAACTCGAAATGGACGGGAATTTGCTCTACCATCGCCCGTCGGTACTGACGCTCTACATTCGTACCTAATGATATAGGCCACTCCTCCCAGTGCGACTTACCAATGACCTCTGTGCGGGGTTTACCGTTAATTCGCTCTGCTTCGGCATTTTGGTAGATGATTCGCCAGTCCCGGTCTAGAGTAATAAATGCATCACTCATGTTTTCTAGAGTGCGTGTGTTCCGCTGATTGGCTTGCTGTAATGCCGCTTCTGCTTGTTTGCGTTCGCGTAGCGCAGCTTGCTGTTCGCTCAAATCAACAACAAAAGCAATGACCGTTTCTTGAGTGTCTCCCAGCATCACAGAACCGAGCAGAACGGGAATGCGATCGCCATCTTTACGAATGTATTCTTTTTCAAAAGGCTTACATACTCCCGTAGTTTTCACTTCTTCCACTGAACGTTCGCTCAAAAGAAGATACTCAGGCGGGGTAATCTGGCGCCAGTTGATTTGGTTAGCCGAGAAATCTTCTCGCGTATAGCCGATCATTTTCAGAAAAGCATCATTGGCTTCGATGATGAAGCCGTTGTTCATATCAGTTACAATTACCCCAATGATGTTGGATTCTGCCAGTCGGCTAAACCGCATTTCGCTATTTTGCAACAATTTGAGGCTTGTCTCTGCTTTGCATCTAGCAGTTCGCAACTCTGAAGAGAGCGCAGTAATTAAGAAGGATACTAGTGAGAATGTGGTTAATCGTACCAGAACTTTCAGGCTGAGGAAATCAAAGGAGTAGACTGGATCGATCAAAAAATAGAGCGCAGTTGTCACAGATAAAGCGATCGCTAGCACTCCCAGTCTCATACCGCCATACCAAGCGCTGACTGCCACAGCAGCATAAAATAATGTAAATACGCTCGGAGCGAAAACTGGCAGTAAGACTTTTGTCAACAGCAGTGCCATTATGACTGCCAGAATCATCACACTAAAAGCTATGAACCGAGAACGCATCATCAAAAATTTTTCAGGTACTTTCACCATCATCTTAAGAGTCCTCCCATTGCTCCGATTTTGGGAGATACTCATTCACTAATCTTTTGCCTGCTTCGCCCATCTTCTCTAACATTTCTTTAATCAGCTTGAGTGCCATCTGTGAAGGCACTGTAGATCCGTTCTCCCAACGATTGATTGTGCGTAGGGAAACTCCTAATTTAGCTGCAAACTTTTCTTGAGAGAGATCGAGTTGCTGCCGAAGTTCGCGGATTAAATCTGAAATTTTGAGTGGCTTTCCTAGTTCCATAGTAGGAAGAGTAGGACAGATGTCTCGCCATTCGTCTCCAGCTTGAGGAAGAATTCAAATAATCGTTAGTCGTTATCAATTTCATCTTTTGGCGAAACATCAATGTTCAGTTATCAGTCTTCACGGCTTACTGTTTGCTGTAGAAGCTATATATAAAATAAACATTAAGTTTTGCCTGTTATGGGATGGCACGATAGTATTATCTAAGGCATTTAACTAAATAATTACTAGCGATCGCACACAACCAAACAATTGGTAGTGCGTCAAACTTTCATGATTCATATCTAAATTAATTTGTTATATATAAAGTTAATTTTGAACTCGATCAAAGCTTTTTTATATCGCTAGTTTAGTAACTACAGCAGCTTGCAAATTCTCTACGTTCCCTGCGGGACGCTTACGCGAACGCGCAGTGTGTCGCAGACAGAGGCTACGCCAAGGTGAGGTACAGATAATTGTAGAGACACAACATATTTTACCCCTACCCTTGTACTGCATTTACCTGAAATACGCTGTCAATCTAGAATAAATTCCAAAATATGTAGTTAGTTTTACTTCTATAGTCAGATGCCAGTCACAAAACTAGAAAGTTACGATCCACTATTAATAAAACTTTTGCCTAATCCTAATCTTTAACTGTTTTGATTAATCAACACTCCGAAAACTTATTAAACAGTCAACAGGAAAATGCACCAGGTGAAGGCTATATATTTAACTGGTTTGATTGGTTTTGTCTTTGGTATCCTCCAGGGTGGCTAATTTTATTCAATCGCCATTGGCAGCACTATCACACAGATCCAGATGGTTGGAATTGGCTAGAATATGGATTATTTTTAATTCCTGGTGGATTTTATCTAGGATTGCTGAGTCGTTGGTTGCGTCTGGGTTTTCGTTCACCTCGAAAAGAAGTTGGTGAATTCGATCTTAAATATCAACAAGCTTTTCGCAAAGAACTTCTGGCCCCCATCGTTAAATACTATTTTCGGGGAGAGTTGCAACAAGTTGAAAACTTACCGCCAACAGGGCCATTAATTGTGGCAATGAATCATGCCGGGATGTGTTTTCCTTGGGACTTTTTAACCTTGGGTTATTTATTAAGTGAAACCAAAGGATGGGTAGTACAACCCATAGCAAGTCCAGCATTATTTGAGCATCCTTGGGTGATTTGGTGGCTACCACCTCAATGGTCGCAGGTTTTAGGTGGTGTACGAGCCGGATTAGATGATTTTGAGGGCGCGATGGCTGCGCCAACGCCTACGGCGAACGCTCAAGGTAAAATTCTCTTATATGCACCCGAAGGTATTCGCGGGCCTGGGAAAGGTTGGAAAAGACGCTATCAACTAGAAAAGTTTGATGTGAGCTTTATTCAGTTGAGCGATCGCTATCATATTCCCATTCTGCCAGTAGTTTGCATCGGCAGTGAATCTCTGCATCCTTGGGCTGTTAATTTCATCAAGTTACAACGACTAGTCAAACTACCATTCTTACCTTTGTCACCTTTGATGTTTGCCTTAATTCTGTTTCCCTCAATGGGAATTTGGGCAATGAAAACTCGTTTGCGTTACTTTATCAGCCCTTTGCAACCAGCAGGATTGGATAACCACTCAAAGAAAGGGCGTGCAGCAGCTTATCAACAGGCGCAACAATTTAGAAAAAAACTGCAACTTCAAATTAATCAATTTTTGGGTAAATCTTAATACTACAAGCTAAAATTTGTTGATTACAACAGGTTTACGATGTGGTTCATTAAATGAAAGCTGCTGTAAGTTTGTAGTGCATTTATGGAACCTGGGACGCTGATGGCTGTTGTGAGTGCGATCGCCACTATACTGTTGACTAAGCAAATAATAGAGAAAATCGTTGAAAACATTGGTAATGCTGTATAAACGTGTTGTTAGAAATGAAGTTATTGTTCCTACCACAGCTTGTCCGTTTGTTAGCAACACAACCTATTTTGTTACCAATGCTTATCCGTTAATAAGGACACTTATGCGTTCGTTACCAATACAACCTGTTTTGCTACCAATGCTTATTCGTTAGTAACGACACTTATACGTTCGTTACCAACACAACCTGTTTTGTTACCAATGCTTATCTATTTGTGGCAAATGGTGATGTCGTCGTTTTCCATCAACCCTTATGGAAAATTCCGAGATTTTTCTTGGGTTTAGTAAAGAAGATATGCGTGCGAATAATCAGCTTCATGTCTGGAAAGGGATTTCACAAATTATGATGCCTGTGGATTTATTCCTCTACAACAAACTTCGACAGAAATTAAAATCGCAAAGACTGAGAAATATCAATGATTCTCCTAAACAATTGAACCAAATCTTTGTGAGTCAAAACAGCCGCTAAACCGACTCCACTGAGGAAGCACCGAAACGATAACCTTTACCATAGACTGTGTGAATCAGCGTAGTTTCTTTACCCACCTCAATCTTACGCCGCAGCAAACGAATTAATGCCGCAATTACGTTACTACTGGGTTGTTCTGACTCTTGCCACAAATTTTGCATAATCTGGGCATGAGTCAGAAGTTGTCCGGTGTGTTCCATAAAATATTGCAACAACTGGCTTTCTTTTTGCGATAGCTCAATTATTCGTCCTTGACGATAGGCTACTTGATTTTCACAATCGAGTTCTAAATCAGCAACGGTTAAACGTCCGGTGGTGGTTTCATAGGTTTGCGTACCGGAACGACGCAATAAAGCACGGACTCTTGCTAATAACTCCCGCAGTTCAAAAGGTTTAACCAAATAGTCATCAGCACCAGCATCTAAACCTTGTACGCGGTCATCAAGAGTATCTTTAGCTGTGAGAAACAATACGGGAGTGGTTTTGCTTTGGCGGCGCAATTCCTGACAAATCTCTAACCCCGTTTTTCCTGGCAGCATCCAATCTAAAATAAGTAGGTCATAACTGCCTGTCTGTGCAAGTTCGCTGCCAGATGTCCCATCATAAACGGCATCTACGGCATAACCCTCACGAGTTAACAAGCGGCTCAAGGGTTGAGTTAGTTCAACTTCATCATCAACTAATAAAATTCTCATGCTGCTTGTGGTAAGCATATAGAGATATTCTCAATATTATTCAACTGCCAAGACGCTAAGGATACCAATAAAAAAAATGCTGACTGTTGCATTGCCAAAAGGGGAACTACTTAAAAATAGCATCCGCTTGCTACAAGCTGTCGGATTAGATTTTAGTGCTTTTTTAGATTCAGGAACTCGTCAACTTCAAATTCCTGACACTAAGGGAGTTGCAAAAGCTTTACTGGTGCGGGCGCAAGATGTGCCTGTTTATGTGGAATATGGTCAAGCACAACTGGGGGTTGTTGGTTACGATGTGCTGCGGGAGAAGCAGCCGCAAGTTGCCCACTTGGTAGATTTGCAGTTTGGTCATTGTCGAATGTCAGTGGCGGTAAAAGCATCAAGTTCTTACCGATCGCCTTTAGATTTACCACCGCATGGTAGAGTTGCTTCAAAATATGTGAATTGCGCTCGTGAATATTTCCATAGTCTGGATTTACCTGTGGAAATAGTGCCATTGTATGGTTCAGTAGAGCTAGGCCCAATTACTGGAATGTCAGAAGCGATCGTAGACTTGGTTTCTACAGGGCGGACTTTGCGCGAAAATGGTTTGATTGAAATTGCTAGTCTGTATGAAAGCACGGCGCGATTGATTGCCCATCCTTTGAGTTACCGTCTGAATACAGGTAATCTGAGTGATGTGATTAGCAAGCTGCGCGAGGCCGTTTTGGTAGAGGTTTAATATCATGTAATTCGTAATAACGCTTCTTTAGATGCTCGTTCTTAACTAACGCTGTACTATTCGTTTGTACAGCGTCTCGTATTCAAGCGACTTGCAGATAAAAAATACTCAACTGTTATACCGATTCAATTAATGATTGCAACACATCTTTGGGAAGAAGACGCGATTCATCGCGTCTCTACAAATGGTCTATTTGTTGCATTCTTTTTTCAAATTGGTATAACTTTTGGCTAAAAACTAGGTTTTAAAAGCCCTTACCCTTTGTTGCATAAGACTTGTAGAAATCCACCGCATACAAAGATTAAATTTTTTATTTAACCCCTCAATAAATTGAATCAAAGTTATATTTATATTATTTTTTGAACGTTAAAATTTGATGCGATCGCAAACAATCAAACTAGTATTGTTTTGAGCAAAATTGTTAATAATAAAAAGCACTTTCCAATTATTTTTAACACGAAGTAGGTGGAAATATGTTTCAAGCTACTCGCCGCCGTCTTGCAATTTGGTACACTGCCGTCACTGCTGTATTACTACTACTGTTTGCCAGTGGCGTTTATTTATACGTCCGCAGTACGCTGATTGAGCGGATTGATGACACGCTTAACCATGTAGTGGAAATAGTGGAGCGTTGCCTGACAACCAGTGGTTGTGCATCTACACTAATATTTGAGCCAATTAATGCTGATACAGATAAATTTCGCATTAATGTAGAAGCCAGTTTTGGCGATCGTACCGACACTGTAGAAGATGACCACATTGACCTAGAATGGTTTAGTCCAACTGGTAAATTACTTTGGTCAACACTATCTGAACCCCTAAATATTCCCATTCGTGCCAATCGCACTGGTGAAACTGTGCGCGTAGTCAAGAGAGAGAGTGAAAATTCAAAATTTAAAGTTCCTAACTCCCCACTCTTATTGCGACAAGTCACCGAACGAGTAGAAGTGAGACGAAAAGTATTAGGATATCTGCGCGTTAGTCATCCCTGGTTTGAAGTTACTAAACCTAGTCGCCAGTTAATTTTTGATTTGGCTTTAGGTATTGGGTTAATGGTGCTTTCCGTAGGCGCAAGTGGTTGGTTTCTTTCGGGTAAAGCGATGGAACCGGTGGGTGAATCTTATCAACGTCTTAAACAATTCACTGCTGATGCTTCCCACGAACTTAGAAGTCCTATCACTTTGATTCAAACTAATGTGCAAGTTGCTCTTGCTGACTTGGATTTAGCAGAGACAGAAACGATTAGTTCTTTGCAATATCGACAACAGTTAAAGGTGGTGGAACGGTTAACACAGCGTTTGGGTAAATTAGTCAATGACTTACTCTTCCTAGCACGACAGGATAGTGGTATTAGCAAAGATACTTTTTCACCTTGTCCATTGGACGCTTTGCTAATAGAGGTGGTTGAAGAACAACAATTGTTAGTCCCTGAAAAAGAAATCACCCTTTCTCTAGACTTAGTTGACCCTCCTATCTCTGAAACTAGCCCGGAATTACTGGAAAATTGGTTTACTCTTGTAGGTAATTGGGATCAATTGGTGCGGCTGTTCACAAATTTAATTGCTAACGCTTTGCATTACACTCCAGCAGGTGGACGCGTGAAAGTGGAATTGGCGCGGATAGAAGGAATAAATCGTGTTTCTGGACTACGTAACACTAGTGCCCAGTTGCAAGTTAAGGTGAGTGATACCGGAGTTGGAATTCCAGCGGAAGCACTACCACGCTTGTTCGATCGCTTTTATCGAGTAGATCCGGCACGTACTCATAGGACGGGGAATACAGCTACAGCCAGCGCTACAGGTTCAGGATTGGGATTAGCGATCGCTCAAGCTATTGTCGAACATCATCACGGTCATATTCAAGTTGAAAGTACCCAAGGCATTGGCACTACCTTTACTATCACTTTACCAATAACTCTTGAGTCTTAATTTGCTCATAAATTTTTATTTCCTGTGATAGATGTAATATTTTAGTCTATTCAAGTGGACTTTAATTCTTAGCTAATAAATTTATTTTCTAGCGGTATATTGAATTTGACTGTTACAAAAATGTGCTTAATGACAATGGTTAAGATTTAAAATCTTGAGAATGAAATATTTCAATTTTTTTAGATTATTTCCGTATCCTTAGCTAGATGCGAGAAATCGAGTAGTTTGTTAAATGTTTAGATGTACTGAACGACCGATAAAACCTAATTTAATTTCCGGCTGGAGAAATCTTTAGTAAGAAAAAAATTGAAGTTTTTCTAGGAGTCAAGAACGAATATGAAGTCTCAAAATTTTCGCAAGTCTAGCAAGTTATTTGGCGCTCTTTGTGGGGGATTGCTAATTAGTCTGCCAGCAATTCCTCAAGCATTAGCACAAGAATCTACTGTCAAGCTTAACCCAAGTCCCAGTATTTTTAGCGAACCACCCTACAACCGCTCTCAGTCCCCTGTATCGCCGGAATCAGGTGTCATACCACCTCGCCCAGTTCCGCCGGCTGAGGGACAAGTGTCTCCCGTACCACCACAACCAGGTGCTAGACCACCACGCCCAATTCCTGGCGATCGAACTCAACAGCCTTCACCACCTACGGTTTCCAATGACCAACAACCACTGGTAGAACCACGGCAAGCCCCTAGTGCGACGATCGCACTCACTAATGGTATGGTTAATATCAGGTTGGTGAATGATACTGCGGCTAAGATAACTTTCCAAGTGATTGGCGATACAGCACCACGATCGCTAGAAGGTAAGTCAAATGTAACGCTGCAAGCTTTAAAAGCACCAGTAACAGTAACATTTGAACGACAAGATGGCGGACAATTAATAGTGACTCCACAAGGTTCTTCAGAACCAGGAAGCTTGGAAGTCACATTTAAGGAAGCTACCAATGCAGCACAAGGCAGAAGTGCGATGAGAATTGAGCGAAACGGTTCAGTGTTCTTGAATTAATTAATTTAGAACTAGGGCGATGGTAATTCGCGGCTACGCAAATAAGAGCTACACCACTTGGGTAAGATAAAATCAAGCTTTTATCGGTTTTGCCTGTGTAGACGAGGTTTCCAACCGCCCTTTTAACGTTAAATTGACTGCTACTTTCGCTGAAGCATTTTAGTTAATTGATCCCGCAATTGCACTTCTTGCCTGCTATCTTGCAATGTCCGCGCCAGTATAATTGCCCTTTCGTAAAAATTGCGGGCAGTTAGATAGTTACCTTGTTGCTTATATAACTGGGCATAAGATTCAAAAGATTTTAATTCTTCGCGTAAATTTTGTAATTCTTTCGCGAGTGCTAAACGTTGCTCTAGTAAGTCAAAGGCGCGTTCGTAACGTCCGACAGCAGTATGAGCCGTAACTAAACCGTCAATTGCCCGTAATTCATTGGTGCGATCGCGGTTACTTTTAGCTGTCCGCATTGCTTCACCATAAGTAGCAATGGTATCTTGATAATTTCCAGATGCTAAATAAGCATCTCCTAAGTTATTCAAGGTATTTGCTTCACCGATGGCATCGCCAGTCTGACGGCGGAAAGTTAAAGCATTTTCGTACAGTTTAATCGCCTTGTTATAATCTCCCAACCTGGCATTTACCAAGCCCAAATTACTCAAAGACAGTCCTTCACCTTCAATATTTTTCACCCCGTGAGCAATTGTGAGTGCATCTTCAACTGTTTTACCAGCAGCAGCAAATTCGCCTTTTTGCAGCAGAAATGTACCGATATTATTCAGCACAAAAATCTGAGATTGAAAGTCTTTAGTATCACGAGCGATCGCTAATCCTCTTCTGAAAGCATCTTCTGCTTCTTTTGAACTACCAAGCTGCACATAAGCCTTAGCAAGCAAATTGTACGTCAAACCTTGTGCTTTCAGGTCGCCAATAGAATGATATAGTTCTAATGCCCGCAAACAGGACGCAATTGTTTTGTCGGCATATCCTGAAGTGTATTCTTGTTGACCAATACGCAGCAAGCTGTCTGCTTCATCTCTTGATTGTCGCCCAACGGAATTATTTAAAGGGCGATGGAGTTGTTCGGAAATATCAACCGCACCCGCTACAGGACTCAGCACAAAAGCAAACAGTAAAAAGCTGTGTAAAAGTACCTGGGGACAAGAAATTGCACCTACACAAATTAAGCCTACCTTTTGGCAGGGAAATACAAGCCGTTGTTTCATAAAAATTACCCGTAAAGTTGCGGGTTTAAGTAGAAGGTCTAAGAAGAAGTTTTAAGTTTTAAAATTGAAGACAATTAATATACGCATTTCTACTTAAGTTTTGATTGATCTAAATCTTCCCCAAAGTATATGGCGCGGATATCTGTGGGCAATTTGTCCTCTAGCATACGATAGCCTTCCTGGAGAAAATTGGCTACTTCATGAGGAGCGATCGCTTCTCCTTCAGCTTGTAGATAAGCAGCGATTCTAGTTTCACTCCAGTGGAAAGTTTGAGCCATTAATACAATTAATCGTAAAACTGGCGGTAGTTGGTCTAACGCCTGTTGTACATAGCACCATAGCGGCGGTGAAGTCGCTTGCAGAGAATAATGAATTGCTTCTGTGGGTGGTAGTTTAATCTCATTTATACAGAAAGCTGTCATATTAATTAACCAATTCTGCATGGTCAAAGCTTCCTCACCTGATTCAGAGTCAGTTAACTTGAGTCCACCGAGTTCGTAATAGATATGTCGCCAAGTAAGGGCAAACAGATAATCTGCTTGCACAGGCGATCGCGCCGAATGCCGAATTAAGGTGTAAACTATGGGGCTATAGCGGCAAAAAATCACCGTAAAGTACTTTCCAGCATCTGGATAGCGCTGAAATAGAGTCAGTAGTTCATGGTCACTGTGATGGAACAGCGACTTCACCAGTGGGTGATTAGCTTCGGGAAAATGAGGAATTTGCACAAGTCTTGGAGTTGATAGTTGTTAAAATAGTTTTGGGAATTGCACTCCCCTAGTTAATCGCATAATATCTTGGTGTTGCTCAGTTTGTAGATGAGACTCAGACTAGTTGAGTATTGATAAACTAGAAACAAGGACTTAATTTTAGTCTTAATCGACAATCATAAAATCAACTCTCTTAAAGAATCCTTATTTGTTCATGGTTATAGCAGTTAGTGTGGTATCGTTCCTGCTCAGTCCCCTTACTTTAGGCTCCTTTCTGCCTTCCCTGCCCTTAGATAGCCTGTTCTCCACCCAAGGCATTATGGTGATGCTGCTAGCAGCTTACGCTGGTGCCATGTGGATGTTTCTCACCAGTGCCCCAAAAGTACACACTGTAATGGTGTCAGATTTGGAGATTGCCCGACAGTTGTATGAAGGGCTGCTAGATTTGCCAGCAGCTGAGGTGCCATTGCACTACTACTACAACTACGAACAAACTATAGGCGCAACTGGCATAGATCCGTTATATATGTCTACTGGGCCGAGCTTGTCTAGCAAAATGATGAATAATGCTAACGATGGGCTGTGGTATCAATTGAAGAAAAACACCCAGTTACACGTCATTACTGGTGCGAGTTTAGGTAGCAAAAATCAGCAACGCCACGTTTGTTTTGACCATGACTGCCTGGAAATGATTTTAATGCGAGTCGAAACGCGCGGTTTGAAATTAAAGATTCGTAATCACAAACCTCTGAACTTTTTGGTCAAGGACTATGAAGGGCGCGTTATTGAGGTGGCTGAAGTAGCGAATTAGTTCTGAGGTTTTAGAATTATTTGAGGTTGGGTTTGGCGTAGCTTGCTACCGTAGGCATCGCTAAACCCAATATTTATTTTTAGATTTTGGATTTTGCTGCAAGCGTTACCGCAGGGGTAGGTAAGTAAATAGGTGTAAATAAAGTGGAAAAATGTACACATCTCACCTATGTAAAACAGATTTCTATGATTGGACGCAAAAGCAGGTTAGCTTGCTCAAAACTCAACAGTGGGAACAATTAGATACAGTTAACCTGATTGAAGAAATTGAAACTTTGGGCAGAAGAGAACGGCAAGAATTGCGAAATCGGCTGGGAGTATTGCTAGGACATCTACTAAAATGGCAATTTCAACTTGAAATATGTTTCCATGTGGAAATTGTGCAATTAATACACCAAAATTACCAATAACACCTGCTACTGCTTGAGCCGCCTTGTATGAGCTTTCTCCAGCAAAGTAATTTTTAGTCCAATCACGCAATAATTCAGCAAAATTCAAACTGAGTTTATCTAAATTATCTTGCTATAAAGGATAAATTACCTTAGTATCAGAATCACTCTCTGACATTTTTAGAACTATTTCGTGCAAAAAATGTACTAATTCTTTTTTCATCATTAATTTAGTATTTAGCTAATTTGTTAGATTCGTTAGATGTGTCTTGTTTCATATCTATAAATAAGTTAATTATAAATAATATAAATTACGAATATTTGCTAACTTATTCAGCAATTCTTCAGCTAAATCCAACAACTCAATTTCATCAACTTCATCACTACTTCCATGATTACTTTCTCCACACGCGACATTAGCAGCCAAAACATTTTTAACAGCAAAAATCCTATCTTCTTCAGATAAACTTAAACATTTTTCCAACTCTACAGCAACTTCTTGAATTGTTCTTGAACCTAAACGCGCTCTCACTTTCACAGCTACCAAATCGTCACTTTCAAAGAGAACTAAAATTTAAGCTCTACTCATCACGAGGTATCAGAGAATATTGGATTGTAGATTGGCGTAAGCAACAGGTGCAAGTATATCGACGCGAACAAGCAAGTTTAAAATTAGTTGCTACGTTATTCAATGGTGATAAATTGAGTTCACCCATATTGCCTGATTTTACTTGTGCGATGTCTACGACGGGCTACGCCTACGCACAACTATTTAATTAATAAAAATTACGAATTACGAATTACGAATTACGAATTAGTTAATTGTGCTGTAAAAATTCAACTTTGGGCAATAATGGGTCAGTTACAATACCCACACCGCTAAAACCCCAGCGTTTGAGCAAATTTCCTAACTGTGTACGCGCAATAGATTCTACAGTAAAGCGATTTGCCACTTCTGCTGCATGGGTATTGAGATAGCTGAGAGCGTCAAAATTTTCCTGAAACAGCAATAAATAACCCGACGTTTCGGCATC
This sequence comes from Nostoc sp. PCC 9305, assembly GCF_963920915.1. Classification (NCBI taxonomy): domain Bacteria; kingdom Bacillati; phylum Cyanobacteriota; class Cyanophyceae; order Nostocales; family Nostocaceae; genus Nostoc; species Nostoc sp. PCC 9305. The sequence goes on along the minus strand of NZ_CAWUDN010000096.1, from coordinate 14,756 downwards.
AGGACGAGCTATGAGATAATTACCATCAGTTTTTGAGCGCACCAAGTAATAGACTTCGGACTGCATGGAGATGAGGTTCGTTTAGGAAGAAAAAAGCCCTTCAAATAAAAAAACATAGAGGGATATCGAACATCTTTAATTTCCGAGTGTCCCTCATTGCTTTAATATCAACAATGTGAAATAAATATTTATCCAAACTTGCCACTGACGTAATCTCTGGTTTCTTCTTGCTTAGGATTGTTGAAAATTAATTCTGTTGCGTCATACTCTACCATATAGCCGCTACGGGTTCCTTTCTCTGAAGTCCGAACATTAAAAAAGGCTGTCTTATCAGAAACACGCGCTGCTTGCTGCATGTTATGGGTGACAATGACAATAGTATATTGCTCTTTAAGTTCGTGAATCAGTTCTTCAACACGCAAGGTGGAAATGGGGTCAAGAGCGGAGCAAGGTTCATCCATCAGTATAATTTCAGGTTGGACTGCGATCGCGCGAGCAATACATAACCGTTGTTGTTGTCCACCAGATAAAGACGAGCCACTTTGATGTAGTTTATCCTTGACTTCATCCCACAAAGCTGCTTTTCTAAGACTGCTTTCTACCAATTCATCGAAATCACCTTTGTAGCCGTTGATTTTAGCTCCAAAAGTAATATTGTCATGAATTGACTTGGGAAATGGGTTTGGTCTTTGAAACACCATCCCAATTCTCCGACGCACTTCTACAGGGTCGATATCGGGTGCATACAAGTTTTTATCGTAAAAAAGTATTTTACCTTCTGCCCGAAATGACTCAATCAGGTCATTGAGGCGGTTATAGCATCGCAACAACGTACTTTTACCACAACCGGAAGGGCCGATAAAAGCAGTCACCTGATTTTTCGGTATATCTAGCCAAATATTCTGTAAGGCTAAAAACTTGCCGTAGTAAATGTTGAGATTTTCAGCCCGTAAAACGGTTTCAGTGTCATTCACTGTCCTAGTATTGGTAGCCATAAATTAAATTTAGTGTTGATTTTAGCGATGGGGATTTGCACTGTGGATGGTTGTTTACTAAGCTTTTTGGCGAGTTGCCCAGCGAGCGATGATACTTGTGATTAAAACCATCAATACCAAAATCAAAGATGCTGCCCAAGCTAGAGATTGCCAATTTTTAAACGGAGAAATAGCATATTTGTAAACCAAGACAGCCAGAGAAGCTGTTGGTTGGAATAAGCCATCTGGCCAAAAGTTAGAAAATAAAGCAGTAAATAGCAATGGTGCGGTTTCTCCAGATGCTCTGGCGATCGCTAGCGTTGCCCCAGTTACAATAGCTGGTAAAGCTGCTGGTAAGACTACTTGACTTACAGTTTGAAAGTTAGTCGCTCCCAACCCTACAGAAGCTTGTCGCAAATCTTGCGATACTAACTGCAATGCTTCATCAGTAGTTCGCAGAATAATTGGCAACATCAAAATTGCCAGTGCAAATCCTCCAGCTAGAGCTGAATACGATCCTAAGTTCAACTTTACCATTGTCAAAACTACAATCCCATAGGCAAATACCCCAGCAATAATGGAGGGGACTCCGCTAAGGACGTTAGCCGCAAAACGCACCCATCTGGCTACTTTCGCCGAACTAAATTCTGTGATGTAAATCGCCCCTAAAACTCCAAAGGGGATACTAATCAAGGCAGCAATTCCTACCATCAGTAGCGTGCCTAAAATTGCATTACCAAAGCCTCCTCCCTTTTGGAGAGCTTTGGGTGGCAATTCAACAAACACGGCCAGATTCAGACTGCTAAAGCCTTTAATAATCACATAAGAAAGTACTGCTAGCAAAGGAACAAGTGCTAATACTCCGCAGGTAAAAGCGATTACAGTCATCACTGTATTGAACAGTGTTCTTTGAGACATGGCGGAGCGAGTTAAACTGCGCTCTGGAAAATTAGAAGTCATAATTTAACCCAAAACTAAGCTATATTCGCTTGACTCTCAGAACGATCAACTCTGCCAGAATATTGACTACTAGTGTCAAGAAAAATAGAATTAAAGCCGCATACATTAAAGCCGAAACTTGCAAACCACTAGCTTCTGAGAATTGATTTGCCAGTAGAGAAGAAATCGTATTGGCTGGTGCAAAAAGAGAGAGACTGATGTTGTTGGAGTTGCCAATTAACATCGTTACAGCCATTGTTTCTCCCATTGCCCGGCCAAGTCCCAACATCACAGCACTAACTATGCCGGAAAAGGCTGCTGGGATAAGAACTTGCAAAATCGTTTCCCAACGGGTTGCTCCTAGTCCTATAGAGGCTTGGCGCAAGCTGGGGGGTACAGAAATCAAGGCATCGCGGGATAAAGCTGTGATGATGGGCAAAGTCATAATCGCTAATATGACTCCCGCCGGCAACATTCCTGGCCCTGTGGGAGAAGTGCTAAAAAATGGCAGCCAGCCAAAGTAACCATTGAGCCATTTTCCCAAGCTAGTTAATATTGGCACCAAAACGAAAATACCCCACACGCCATAGACAACGCTGGGAATAGCAGCGAGTAGTTCTACCGCAAAAACCAGTACCAGTTTCACTTTTGCAGGTAAAAAATCTTCGCTCAATACAATAGCAGTACCAACACCAATTGGGACTGCTATCAGCAGACCAATAAAAGAACTCACGAGAGTTCCATAAATTTGAGGTAGCACCCCATAGGTATCATTAACCGGATTCCAAGTGGTATTGGCTAAAAAGCTGACACCAAACTGTTGAATAGCAGGCCAAGCACCAATTGCAACCTGTGACCCAATCCATAATAAAGTACCAGCAACCGCAAAAGCGAAAATTTTAGTCAGCCAAATAAAACCCAAATCTAGGGATTTTTCGGCGTCAGAGCGATTTTTCATCGCTGATGACAGATTTTGAGAATTTGTAGTCATGAATACCGACTTTCAGAATTAAATCAGAGAAAAATATGGGAGGCAACCAAATTAGTAAAATTGTCGCCTCATCATCTATTTAAGCTGACTTATACAATAGTAACCCCGTGTCCAAAGTTACTACTGGATAGGCATGTTTTATTACTTACTTGCTAGCGCTAGTGCCACTGGCAACAGAAATTTTGTATTCTGGACTGATTTGGTCAGCAGCAGCAGCTACCTTTGCGATCACACTTGAGGGTAGAGGAACATATCCTAGTGGAATAGCCTGCTTCTGACCTTCAGTTAAAGCGTATTCTATGGCGGCTTCTATGGCCTTAGCTTTTGCTGCATTAGGATATTTTTTGTAAACTAAGAGCCAGGTATAGCTCACGATCGGATATGAATCAGCCCCTTCGGGATCTGCAATAAAGGCCCGAAGATTTTCTGGCAAGGTTACTGCTTCTAAAGTTTTAGCGGTTGACTGATCGGTATCAACAATGAATTTTCCTGCTTTATTTTCTAAAGCAGCAAACTTGAGATTGTTTTGTTTGGCGTAGCCATATTCAATGTAACCAATAGAACCTTGAGTTTGTTGGATTTGGGCTGTAACACCCTCATTACCCTTCGCACCAACTCCTACAGGCCAATTGACACTTTTTCCTTCGCCAACCTTGCTTTTCCACTCCGGGCTGATAGCACTGACGTGTTTTGTAAACACACCAGTGGTTCCGCTACCATCAGAACGATAAACAACCGTTATTGCCTCTTTAGGAAGTTTTGCACCTGGGTTAGCCTTGGCAATTTGGGCATCATCCCAAGATTTGATTTTGCCTAGTAGAATATCAGCATAAACGGCTCGTGGCAGCTTAAGTTCTGGAACATCAGGCAAGTTGTAAGCCAGTACGATGCTACCAGCAGTCACAGGTAGTAAAATAACACCCCTATCTGCTGGTACTTTCTGAATTTCTTCATCCTTCATCGCAACATCGCTGGCCCCAAAGTCTACAGTGCCTTTGATAAATTGCTCAACTCCAGAACCGCTACCAACTGATGCGTAGTCAACTTGCAGATTTGGATATTTTTTGTTTAGATCAGTGAACCACGTATCGTAAAGTGGTGCCGGAAAAGTCGCACCAGCTCCGCTTAACTTTACGGTTCCGCCAAGGTCTAATTTAGCTGGGCTAGAGGCAGTAGTATCGGTAGCAGTACCAGAAGGCGTATCCTTGCTGGCTGTACCATCTGGTGTTTGCTGTCCGCCACAAGCTGCTAGGCTGATTGTCAGTGCTAACACTGAAATTGAACCTGTGAGGCGATGAGTTTTTGTTGCACTAAGACGTGAGAGCATCGCTATCAATTTTTTAGTAACTTTTCAGGTGAGCGTTTCTAAGATACTCCCAAAGAACAACAATAGAGATTAACGAAAGGTTAACAAAGCAAAAAGATACTTGTTTTTTTGATGAAGAGCAAACCCTTGTTTCTAGTTTTTATGGATAAATTTTATACCTTACTTTAAGAAGTCTCAGATAGAAATATTACTAAAGCAAGTTTGTTATACCTATTTACAAAAATTTATTGGTAGTGTAGTTTCGTTGGTCAAGTCATAAAAAAATATATAAATATTAATTAAGATTAAGCATTAAACATTTTGTAGCCAAATTTAGGCACTGCTCTGCAAAACCAGTATAAATACTAGATATAAATAATGTTAATTCACCATATTTTAGGTTAAATACCAGAATTCACAGCACGCCTCAGCCAAGAAAATCAGATAATAGACACCTCAGCTACAATTCGTAGAACTGAAAAATTACATACCAAAAAGGCAAAAGAAAATATGCTAGTTCTTAAGATGTAAGCGAAAATTTCATTTCAATATTAATGAATATGCTAGTTGCTGTTGGTTTTCCCTTTTGCTTTTCCTTGGTTGCCTGATAAATGTTTGCTGCTTCCAATCAATTACTATGGTCTATGATTGGCTTACTCCTGACAATGGGTGGCACCTTCTTAGAAGTTTATGGCATCACCTTTCCTTGGACTTGGAGTCAGCACGGAATTCAGACTTTTTCTTTAGGTGTCACTTTTCAAATTGGCGCAGTATTGTTGGTGGGTTGTTTAGGAGGCAAAAATGCGGGTGCGCTCTCGCAAATTGCCTATTTAGTCATGGGGTTAACCTTATTACCAGTATTTGCTGATGGCGGCGGTATTGGTTATGTCAAGCTTTCTCAGTTTGGCTATCTACTAGGTTTTATTCCTGGAGCTTGGATTTGTGGCTTAGTTGCCTTTAAAGCGAGACCTCGACTAGAAACTCTTGCCTTTAGTTGTGTCTGTGGCTTGTTAACTCTCCACCTATGCGGTATTACTTATTTGATTATTAGCTATTTTTTTCAGTGGAAAGGCACAGAAAATCTACCCTTGATGCAAGCAATCCTTAGATATTCTTGGTTTGCACTACCAGGTCAACTAACTGTGGTCTGTGCAGTTACTGTAATAGCATATATATTGCGTCACTTAATGTTTTATTAGTTCATTGCCTTTCGTCCTTTGTCATTTGTCAAAAGCTCATGACCAATGACCAATGACTAATGACCGACGACCAACGACCAATGACTAATTCGCCATGCATTTAAAAAATCGTCTTTTCTGGATCGCTGCCTTCATTGCTTTTTTCTTGGATCAAATAACAAAGTACTGGATAGTACAAAGCTTTAGCTTGGGGCAGACACTACCACTCTTACCTGGGATATTTCACTTCACGTATGTCACTAACACTGGTGCGGCTTTTAGTCTGTTGAGCGGGAAAGTAGAGTGGTTGCGCTGGCTGTCTTTAGGAGTGAGTCTAGTATTGATAGCGTTGGCGTTAATTGGCCCAACATTAAATTTGTGGGATCAGTTAGGCTATGGCTTGATTTTAGGTGGAGCGATGGGCAACGGTATCGATCGTTTTGTTTTAGGCTACGTCGTTGATTTTCTTGATTTTCGCCTGATTAACTTTGCTGTATTTAATGTGGCAGATTCATTTATTAGTATCGGTATTGTTTGCCTGTTAATCGCTTCCTTGCAAAAAACACCGACTTCAACTGGCAGATCCCATTAAACTATTAAGCCTGGGATTGATTAATCCCAGGCTATTGACTTAGTGAAACCCTTGCTTAGTCTTATATGCGAAGACTTTACGTATAAGGTTTTATCAATTTTTATTTGTCACTTAACACCAGTTTGCATAACTGGTGCAAGAGTTCAAGAAAGATGCACCGACGATCGCTGATGGCAAACCATTATTTAGATTATGCCCCAGCTTTAAATTTAGTTACCTGTGGTAGGAGTTTTTGGTGAACTAGAGCCAGGAGTACTAGGAGAGCTACCTGGTTCAGTAGTACTGCCAGGAGTGCCAGGTTTTTCAGGTGTAGTTGAGCTACCTGGTTCAGTAGTGCTGCCAGGAGTACTAGGTGCGCCTTCAGGTGTGGTTGGAGTAACGCTTCCTGGTGCTGGAGTTAAGTTACTAGGTGCGCCTTCAGGAGTGGTTGAGCTTCCTGGTGCTGGAGTTAAGTTGCTAGGTGCGCCTTCAGGTGTGGTTGGAGTAACGCTTCCTGGTGCTGGAGTTAAGTTACTAGGTGCGCCAGGTGCCGGTGGGGTTATGCTTCCTGGTGCTGGAGTAGTTTCGGGAGTGCCAGATTCAGGAGGAGTGGTTCCTGGTGCAGTTGTGCTATCAGGAGTGGTGGTGCTATCAGGCGTTGTTGTTTCTGCTGGTGTTGTTTCTGCTGGTACTGTAGTGCTACCAGGAGCGCTAGGGGTGGCTGCTGTGCCGCCGGAACAGCGCGAGTTGAGCGGAAAATGCTCGCACAGAATTTTCATCCCTTCTGGCGACATTTTAATTTCCGCTGGTGCACTAGTGGAGTCGCTACTAGATTGGGCTATGGGGGATTTACTGGATTGGGCTACAGCAATATTAGTGGTAAGTGCCAAAGATAAAGCTGTACCAATCAGGGTCAGAGATTTTCCCATCATTCTGAAATTAACCTCAACAGAACACTCGCCCTATTAAAGCAGATAACTAAGATTTAGAAAATCCTCCTAAATGAAGATATTTAGGTTTGTTTCAGAATATGTGGATATGTAAAATTGGTAACAATTAAATCAGTTGTTTGTTACTAACTAGTGTTTAAAAAGACAAAAGGGAAAATTATACTTGTAGTTATTGAATGAATAACACTATCTAATTATAAGCCTTTGAGAATATAGAAGAAATTTTTCTTATATAAAGGAGTGACAAAAATCACAAATAAATTCTACCCATAATATAAAATTAAGTATAAATTAAATCAATAAAGTTCCGTATAGCTAATTTATGCTTTGGCTTATGAGTAAAATGATGAAAGATTAACATCTAAAATTGATTGTAATTCGCCCGATTCTTCATTAAAAACTGTGATGTGAATAGCCGATGAGTTCTCCCCAACCCCCTCACAAGCCACAAACGTTACTAGGTCAACTGACTCAAGCAGTACATACGATTCAAGCTAGGGTCGATTTTTCAAAATTGGCGCTCAAGCCTAATGCCAAAGTACCAGAACTTTGGGTGCAGGATGCGGGGGCGGATAAAGCAGAGGTATATCCACTGTTGGGCGATCGCTATATTCTCGGTCGTAGTTCCAAATCCAGCGATATCGTTATCCGTAACCCTGTTGTCAGCCAAATTCACCTGTCACTATCGCGGAATTCTACTCAACGCACACCAGTTTTCACGATCAAAGACGAAAACTCTACCAATGGCATTTATCGTGGCAAACGTCGTGTTAGTTCTCTAGAACTGCGTCACGGCGATATTCTGACTCTGGGGCCCCCAGAACTCGCCGCTTCTGTGCGGTTGCAATATGTCGATCCACCAGCATGGTATGTCAAAGCTGCAAGTTGGACAGCTTATGGAGTTGGTGGTGTCAGTGCCCTATTAACATTAGTGATTGGCGTCGAATGGCTGAAATTTTCTGTCAAACCTCTACCGACAGCGACACGCGCCCCAGTAGTTGTTTACGCCCGTGATGGAGCCACCCCCCTGAGAGAGCCTCGGACAATCTCTCATGTAGACATGAAGCGATTAGAGGAATTTGGCCCTTATTTGCCTGCTGCGGTAGTGGCTTCAGAGGATAGTCGTTATTACTGGCACTTTGGGGTTGATCCTCTAGGGATTTTACGAGCTGTGTTGATTAATAGCCGCAGCGGAGATGTGCAACAAGGAGCCAGCACTGTTACCCAGCAAGTTGCCCGCAGTTTGTTCCGCGAGTATGTAGGTAGACAGGATACCCTTGGCCGCAAATTGCGGGAGGCAGTTGTCGCCCTAAAGCTTGAAACCTTTTACAGCAAAGATGATATTTTGCTGATGTACTTAAATCGGGTTTTTTTGGGAGGGGATACCTCTGGCTTTGAGGATGCAGCCCGATATTACTTTGAGAAGTCGGCTAAAGAATTAACTTTGGCAGAAGCAGCAACATTGGTAGGAATTTTACCAGCCCCCAACGCTTTCGATTTTTGTGGGGATGGGCCAAATAAGCTAGAAGCGGCCGAATACCGAAATCGTGTGATTAAGCGGTTGCTGGAGATGGGCAAAATTAAAGCAGAGGATGCGAACCGAGCTAGACGCTCCACTGTCCAAATTAGTCCTAAAGTCTGCGAACAGCAAGCTAAAACGATCGCACCTTATTTTTACAGTTATGTCTTCTCTGAACTCGAATCAATTTTAGGGGAGGGAGCTGCAAGAGAGGGAAACTATATCATTGAAACCAAGCTCGATCCAGCTATACAGAGACAAGCAGAAGCAGCGTTGAATAATGCAGTGAACAACTCTGGTAGAAATTTTAATTTTTCTCAAGGAGCAGTAGTCACTCTTGACTCTAGTACAGGCAGTATCCTCGCAATGGTAGGCGGGACTGATTACAAAAAAAGTCAGTTCAATCGTGCTGTTCAAGCCAAAAGACAACCAGGTTCCACCTTCAAAATCTTTGCTTACACTGCCGCCATTCAACAGGGAATTTCGCCATCCAACAGTTATTCCTGCGCCCCTTTAACTTGGCAAGGCTTTACTTATAAACCCTGTCGTGCTGGTGCTGACACGAGTTTAGATATTGCCACCGGACTGGCGCTTTCAGAAAATCCCATCGCCTTGCGAGTTGCCAAACAAGTTGGGCTGGATAAAGTTGTGGCCATGGCGCAGCGTTTGGGGATAAAATCAAACCTCGATCCAGTTCCCGGCTTGGTACTGGGTCAAAGCGTAGTCAATGTTTTGGAAATGACTGGTGCTTTTGGCGCTATTGGCAATCGCGGTGTGTTGAATCCTCCCCATGCTATTAGCCGAATTTTAGACAGTGGTGATTGCAGCGATCGCAAGGATATCAAAACCTGTCGTGTAATCTACTCCTTCGACCAAGATCCAGGTGCCAACAAACGAGTGTTGACAAATGGTGTCGCCGATGAAATGACTAGTTTGATGCGCGGTGTAATCGCAAGAGGCACTGGTCGTAGTGCTGCCATTGGACTAGGGGAAGCTGGTAAAACTGGCACGACTGATAAAAACGTTGACTTGTGGTTTATTGGTTTTATCCCCAGTCAACGACTTGTAACTGGCGTTTGGCTGGGAAACGATAATAATTCCCCGACATCTGGCAGCAGTGCTCAAGCAGCTCAGTTGTGGGGAAATTATATGCGGAGAATTACAAGGTAAACGATGATTGGGCATTGGGAACTATTGATTCATAAGCGATCGATGGACTCTTATGAGAAGACCTGATTTTGAGGACTTAGAATGTCCACTATCGAGTTGCTTAATACTAATGTCAATCTAACTGCGTAATGCTTCTAACTTGAGTTTTTGCAGTTCTTTCTCAAGGCGCTGGAGTTCATCTATCATCTGTTGAAACGCTTGCGCTTCATGCACTACAACTTCAGCTTTCCCATTCACCGTTAGTACAAGCGGGGACTTTGTTGCCTCGATCCGTTCTACGTAATCTTTGGCATTACGCTTAAAGTCGGTAAAAGTTTGAATATTTTAGAGATTAATTTTGATCTGTATGGCATCTAGATTAAATGCTTTATTAAGATATTTGATCGGATGCTAGACCTGCTGTGTCTTCTTCAATTCATAAAGGATTTAAAATATAAAAAATATCTTTGAGCAAAGTGACTCAAACAGATGTGAATCAAAACGGGGCAATGCCACAAAGCAGCGAACCAACTTATTACTCCCTGCTAGGACTGCATCCCTGGGCATCGGTAATTGACATTCGTCGCGCTTATCGGCAACTAAGCAAGCTTTATCATCCTGATACTACAGACTTGCCGACTGCGATCGCCACTCCCAAATTTCAGCAAATCAACGAAGCTTACGCCACCCTTAGCCATCCAGAACGCCGATTAAGCTACGATTTGAAAATTGGCTATTCCCGCTTTGGAGTGATTCAACCACCCCCTGATTTGAATCATCCCGCCTCGCGTTCTCATGACTGGTCAAAATCAGCTTACCTCGATGCGAGCGATCGCCCCTTATCATCTGGCGAAATCTTTGCTTTATTTATGCTGGTGTTAACATTTGTAGGTTGTTTGTTATTAGCAATTGCCATTGGCTTAACTCGTGGCGAGGCTGCGATCCATTCCCATTTGTTGCAACCAACTACATCTGTACAACAGCAGATTACCTATATGTCGCAACTAATTACCCATCCGATAATTAAAAATTAAACAATTCCCTAATCCAAAATCTAAAATTCCTATGGCTCTTCTTCCCTCTGATACTCCTCTATATAATCATCCCCTGCCACAAATTGAGCAGTGGCTAAAAGACCAAGGCTGTCAACAAGATGAAACACAAAGGCATTGCTGGCGTGTACAGCGACCTAATTGGCAAGCTGAATTATGGCTCGATGTTGAGCAAATTGTAGTGCGATATGTTCAATCTGGAGAAAATGGACAAGATATCCAACGCTCATTCAAGTATTCTCTTAGTCGGGATGATGTAGAACAAGCTGTGTTTTCTGGGCCATAAGGAACTGCTTATGTACTATTGGTAGAGCTTTTAATGATCCTGTTACAGGGCAGCAACCCTGTAACGGGAATCATGTATCAGATTTTGTTACCAATGCTTTAGGAGTAAGTTGGCTACAAATTTCTAGTAGTCTATCAACAGCACGCGCAGCCGAAAACTTTTCCGCAACATATTGGCTGGACTGAAAACCACGGTTAATTGCTTCATTTGGATTATCTAAGCAATATCGCATACATTTGGCTAATTCTTCTGCATCTTCATTTTCAAAAAATAGGCTGTGCGGCCCTCCTACTTCAGACAATCCTCCCATTTTTGAGACAATCGAGCAGGTTTGAACGCTAGAGGCTTCTTGCACTACGTAAGGTGCTGGATCTTGCCAACGAGATGGAGCAATTAAAGCCAAAGCATCTTGAACTTTTAGAAGTACTTCTTTTTGAGGAACTTTACCTAAAAAATTAACTTTGTTGGCAATTCCTAAATCAGACGTTAGCTGTTTTAATTCCTGAGATTGTTCGCCATCACCAATAATAGTAATTTTAAATTCTTTATTTTCATCTTGTAAAATTCGCGCTGCTTTCAATAAAATATCTACGCCTTTGTCTGTAGCTAATCTACCGACAAAAATAAAATTATATGGCTGCGATAAATTTTCTAAAGTTTTCAGCTGGTTTTCCGACTTGATTTCAATTGGATTATATAAAGTATCAACTGCCCAAGGAAAAGCAGAAGATTCTCCTAAAAAGTTACTACAAGCCGTATGATAATCGGCTAAGAAAGCAGTAGAAAGCCGGGTGCTTAGGCGTGCCCATTTGATAAAAGTGTGTAATTTCCACTTCAATGGATAATTAGCTTTCGGCAATGTGTGTTTAAATTCAGCTTTTAAACGTTGCGTCAACTTCATCTGCTCATAACTAGTATGAGTAGATTGATAAAGGGAATAATGATATTTAATAATTATCTTTTTTTGCAAGGCTTTACATAATAAAGTAAACAATAAGTCATTTGAATTCATGTGTACTATATCTGCCCAAACAATATAACTAAACCATTTAGCGATATTATCTTGTCTAGTAGAAATAGTTTTAACTTCAATTAATCTAGCTTCCAACTCAGGAATAATAGAATAAATGTAAGTTAAAACTCCACTAATTTCATTGTCATAATGACGGTGTTGAATTAATATTTTCATACATCATGTTATGGGAATTGGGATTGAGCATAACTATGAAACAAGTATTTCACTTTGCTCAGAATCAACTTGGTGTCTAAGCTAGGTAAGCACAAATAAATCTAACTATCCAACGAGATATAAAAAGCTTCAAATCCCTGCGATTGCTGCACTTCGGTGAGTCCCAATGAGACACGCTTTGCGATCGCTACATACATAGTTATAAATTACCCCACCCATCTACTTATATGCAGAAAGTTGGGAACAGGATTTTGCCGATAGTTATAGTTATATAATTCCCGCAGATGCGGCTAAATTACCATTCCCTTTGCTACGGGCTAAAAGTTTAGTCTGACAGTAGTGGGTAAGATTATCATCAATTTGAAATACCTGCCGATCGGTCTGAGATGTCACCCAAACAGGAACCAAAAACCATTATTCCCGGTTTGACTTCGTAGCATCTACTCATGAGAGAGAAGTAACAAGCCGCACTATCACTTCGACTATCCTAGCTTCTTGGAAAAATTTCTTTGGAGACACAAGTGCTGATATACATCTTTACATACCCAATAACCAATGACCAATGACCAATGACTAATAATTAATTTCTTTCCACCCATGCATGGATGCTATGCCTTTTGTAACCCATTCGATCACAATTGGGGGAGCTTCTGATATCAAAATACTAGGATAAACTGCTGCACCCCAATCGGGATGAACTAACACACGGCATTGATTTTTAATTACTGGATAGTTGAGCAAAGCTTTGACAACTGCTGTGTCATCGTGGGGAATTGCTCCGGGATGGGAGAGTAAAGGATAGCCTGTACGAGGGTCAATCAGGTCAGTTAAATAGCCGCGATCGCGCAGATTAAATGCTAAATCACAGCCAAATCTCATAAACTTTTCTCGTAAGCGTTCTTTCTCTGACTCTACTTCTGCTGTCTTTTCGACTAATTGATAACGCGATTGTTGTAATACAATCACTACTCGTAAAAATGGCTGCCGTTTCCAATCTGGTAATATCCGTTCGCAGTTGGCACAGATATATTGACTGGGAGCATGAATTGAAATTTGAACCGCTTGTCCTGTTTCGCCAACTAAATTAATGGGACAGGCTTGCTCCGAAGTGTAAACTTTGGGATAGTTCACTAAATTGATTCGGCTTATACAAATTTTTTAATTTAATCTACGGTATAGATGATACCTCTTAAAAGTTAAGAAAAATCATCATTTTTCTATAATATGTTACTTTTTTGGGAAGCAGTTAATAATAATTTGAGAAATTTAATCCGAATTTTATCCTTTATTAACCTATTTTCATGGAAGTCGCTGCGATCGCTCTGGGAATTAGCATAGATACAACGTATAGTAGACAAACGATGCCTATGGTGAGCTACGCCTACGCAGATGAAATATATTCGATCAAAATCCCAAAAAAGCAACGCAGGTTGGAGTAAGCAGAAAATAACAAAAGTAATTATGTCTGCCAGAAGATATTTCAGCTATGTAGGCTAATTTCTATAGCACCCAATTAATTGAGTTTTAAAGAATTCACCGGCACTTCATCCCAAGAATCGACTGTCCGTAATCGCGCTACCCAACCTGCGGCCTTTTGCGTCTTGGTCAAATTATTCTCAAAAGAATCATGACAATCTTTAGCTTGAGATTCATTACGAGTGGCAATACAGGCATGAATCATCCCAGACGGATCGATTTGCTCATTTACCCAAATAGTCATGGAATATTTCCTCAATAACTGTAGCGAACAAAGCTATTCGTCATTTTAGAATACTATTAGAGTCAAAAGTGTTAGAGCAAAATTCGGTAACAAATAGTGAACTAATTCCAATTACCGATTACTAATTTACAATTACCCAGTTCCGCTTCATTTATTCGGCAGATATGATTTATCTCCTCTTTCGTAGCGACGGCGGTAGAGTAATTCTAACTGTCCGCCATATTCTTGAATCCAGGCAATCTGCCGCTGGTAGAGTCCCCGGAAGGTATTGGCAAATAATAGTGTAAAGATTGCCACTACCAACCCTGATGCTGTAGATACTAAAGCTTCACTAATTCCAGCTGTCACACCTGTTGTTTTACTACCTCCCACATCTCCGATATTCAGAGAGGCAAAGGAGTTAATTAATCCTAATACAGTGCCGAGAAGTCCTAATAGGGGTGCAAGACCAATAATTGTCTCAAAAATATTTTGGGAGCGTTTGAATAAAGGGATTTCGGCTTGTGCTTCACTTTCTAATGCCAAACGAAATTCCTCTGGTGTCGGCTCCTCTAATTCTAAAGCTGCTAAAAAAATTCTAGCTAGGGGTAAATCAGTATTTTTCTGCAATTTATCTAAAGCACTAACTACATTATCAAGACGATAAAGGTGTAGCACCTCTCGCACTACCTTGTTTTGCCGATTATTTATCTTTACCCAAAAGATGATACGTTCGATAATCAGCGCTACCCCTAACAAAGAGAATGCCAGCAGAGGCCACATGACCACGCCACCTGCTGTAAACAGATTACTAATTTCCATTTATTATTTTTTCACTCTTCAACAACGCTAGATTAGCAGATCGTTGAGATGGAGTATTTTAACGCTGCGTTGTAGTTAAGTAGAACGGCGTGGAAAAACCAAACTATGTAAAGATAAATAAATACGGAGAA